>JAMOQH010000023.1 GCA_027064085.1 bacterium
TAAATGTCCTGAAAAAGCAGAAGATAAAGATGGTTTTGAAGATACCGATGGGTGTCCTGATTTAGATAATGATAATGATGGTATTCTTGATACTCAAGATAAGTGTCCTAATAAAGCAGAAGATAAGGATGGTTTTGAAGATACAGATGGTTGTCCCGACTTAGATAATGATAATGATGGTATTGAAGATGCTTTAGATAAGTGTCCAAATGATGCTGAGTTAGTAAATAAAATTGAAGATGAAGATGGTTGCCCTGAAAAGGATAATGATAAAGACGGAATTTTAAATCCCGTAGATAAATGTCCTGATGTAGCAGAAGATAAAGATAATTTTGAAGATGAAGATGGTTGTCCTGATACAGATAATGATAAAGATGGTATTGTTGATGCTGAAGATAAATGTCCTAATAAAGCAGAAGATAAAGATGGTTTTGAAGATGATGATGGTTGTCCCGACTTAGATAATGATAATGACGGAAAACCAGATGCTGAAGATAAATGTCCTAATAAAGCAGAAGTTTATAATGGCTATAAAGATGCAGATGGTTGCCCGGATAAAGGAAAACAGTTAGTTAAAATTAATGTTGAAACTAAAAAAATTGAAATTTTACAAAAAGTTTTCTTTAAGTTTGGTTCTGCTAGAATATCTAGAAAATCTTATAAGCTATTAAATGCCGTTGCTTCAACTATTAAAAACAGCACAGATATAAAAAAAGTTATTGTAGAAGGTCATACTGATGATTTAGGAAGAGCTAAATCAAATAAAAGATTATCACAAAGAAGAGCTGAATCAGTTGTTAAGTTTTTAGTTAAAAAAGGTATTGCTAAAGATAGATTAATTGCAAAAGGATATGGTGAAGAAAAACCTATCGCTCCAATTAAAGAGTTAATTAAAAAATCTAAAAATAAAAAACAATATAAATGGAAAGAAAGAAAAGTATTCCTCAAAAAACTTAAGAAGAATCGTTCTATGAACAGAAGAGTTGAGTTTACTATCTCTGAATAACATTAAGTAAATAATCATCATTTTGCGGGCTTTAGCCCGCATTTCTTAAAATACAAATAAAAAAATTAATAATTTCTAAAAAATAACTTTTTTTATTTTTTTTATTGCCGAATACGTAAAGAAGAGTTATTATTGTTTTATATTTTTGGAGGAGTGAATATGAGTAAATTATTTAAGGCATTGTTGATTGCAATGTTATTCTCTGTTGGTAATTTATGGGCTGGCGTGCCAGTTGTCACTGATTTAAGTGACCATACATTTTTGGAGCAAGACCCTGCCATTATTTATGATAATTCTGTTACATTTACAGGTGGAGATGACTATAGTGATGGTTATTTAACTATTGATATTGCGAATCCACATGTTGGAGATATGTTATCATTAATTACTGTTGCTACACCAAGTACTGTTGCTGGAGAAGTTTCTACTATTGTTAATGCAAATGGTGGTTTCCAAGTTTATTTGGGAAATGGCACTACGGCTGATCGTATTGGACAGATTGATGGTACTGAAAATGGTGAAAATGGTAATGTTTTAAAGATTACATTTTTAAAGGCTTTAAAAAATGGTAGTTTTGAAAGTGGTTTAGATGACTGGACACAGTTTAATTCTCTTTATTCTACAACTAATAATTTAAATGGATTTCGGATTCCTATTAATCCTTCAGACCAAAGTGGAGGGGTAACTACTGGAACTGTTCATATTAGTACTGAAAATCTTAGTAGTGCAACAATAAATGTTGTTAGTGGGACAGATGAGTATAGTGATGGAACTCAAGGCTTAAGGTTGGTTAGTGATGGTACTGTTCCAAGTACAAGTCCCGCTAATGGTGATGGTGCAAATTCTATGCATGGACCATATATCAGAAGTAGTGTGTTTTCTGCTGCAAATGGAGATACTTTTTCTGTTGATTGGAAAGCACAGAATGGTGGTGATTGGTATGAGGTATTTGGTTTTTTGATTGGTGCAGGACCTGATAAGATTTTTGATACTGCAGATGATGTAAGAACTACTATGTTTTCAGAGAGAGGTAGTACAAGAGCATGGATGACCTCAAGTGTTTCTATTACTACTGGTGACGGAGATTATCGTTTTGAGTTTGTATGTGGTTCATATGATGCCACTGGTGGAACTGTTTTAGGAGCATCTCTTTATGTTGATAATATTCAACTTATAAGTAGTTCTATTCCTGTTATAGATGATTCTGTTCTTGAAAAGTTGGTAAAGTTAATTACTTATCAAAATATTTCAGATTATCCTCCAATAGGAACAAGACTTATTACCTATACTGCAATGAGCAAATCTGGTGATATTGGTAGTCAGAATGCAAACCTAACAATTGCAAATGGAGGAATCAATGATGCACCAATAAACAATATTCCAGGAAATCAAATAGCTACTGAAGATGTAAATCTAGTTTTTTCTGCTGCAAATGGAAATGCTATAACAGTTTCTGATCCAGATGTTGCTAATAACTTAAAAGTAACTATTACAGTTACAAATGGTGATTTTACATTATCACAAACAACTGGTTTATCTTTTGATGATGGTGATGGTTTAAATGATACAACAATGACATTTGTTGGTTCTGTTCCAAATATTAATGCTGCTTTAGAAAATTCATATTTTCTTGGTGCCCCTGATTATAATGGTCCTGCTAATTTAGAAATATTTTCTGATGATCAAGGTTTTACTGGTTCTGGTGGTGTCTTAACCGATACCGATGATTTTGATATAACTATTAATGCCGTAGATGACCCTCCTTCTATAACTGCAAATGCTACTCCAAATTATGAAGAAGAAGATAGTCCTGTCATTTTAGATGCTTCCTTAACTGTTACTGATCCTGATGGTGATATACATGGGGCTAGCGTAACAATTGAAAACTTGAAAGCTGGTGATGTATTGTCTTATGATGCAAACTTACTTCCAGTTGGAGTAAATCCTGCTTGGAATTCAAGTACTGGTATTTTAATGTTTTCAGGTGATGCAAGTCCTACTGAGTATGAAGATTTATTAAGATCGGTTACTTTTGAAAATACTATTGATGACGAACCTGATTTTAGTGATAGAACTATAACATTTTCACTTGGTTCTGCTCTTTCTTTTAGTGGTAATGGTCACCTTTATGAATATGTACCTGCAAGTCTTACATGGGCAGAAGCAAGAGATGCTGCCGCTTTAAAAACTTACAATGGCTTACAAGGATATCTATTTAATGTGACCTCTGCAGAAGAAAATGCTTTTCTTTTAGCAAAAATGACAACAGATGGGTGGCTTGGAGCAAGTGATGAATCTTCAGAAGGTGATTGGAGATGGATGACTGGTCCAGAAGCTGGGACTCAATTTTGGCAGGGTACTTCTAGTGGTTCCGTAGTAAATGGAGAATATGAAAATTGGAGAAGTGGGGAACCTAATAACTTAGGTGATGAAGATTATGCTCAGTTTTATAGTGATGGAGCATGGAATGATTTAAACGGAACACAAGGTTTAAGCTATATCGTTGAATATGGTGGAATGCCTGGTGACCCAATATTAAATACTACTGCAACAATTACTTTAACCGTTGCAGATTTAAATGATGCACCTATAATAACATCAAACCCTATTTTATCTGTATTAGAAGATCAACCTTATACTTATACTTTGATCGCAACTGATGTTGATGCATCTAATGATATATTAACACCTTCTGTAGTCGGTTCTTTACCTTCATGGTTATCATTTGATACAAATACTGGTGTATTAAGTGGAACACCTGATTATACAAATGTTGGGTTGCATAATATAACATTAAGAGTAAGTGATGGAAACGGAGGAGTAACAGATCAAGCATTTACAATTGAAGTTATTAATGTTAATGATGCTCCTGTTATTGTATCTCAAGTTGCGAATATTGATTTTGATGAAGATAGTAGCAGAGAAATTGTTTTTACAGATATAAATGTTACAGATTCTGATCCAGATGATACTTATCCTATAGGTTTTACCTTAACTGTATTACCTGGGAATAATTATACTGTTGTAAATAATGTTGTTTCACCAAATCCTGATTGGAATGGTACTTTAACTGTACCGGTTAAAGTTAATGATGGAGATGCTGATAGTAATATATTTAATTTAACAATATCTATTAATCCAGTAAATGAAAGTCCAACAGTTGCTAATCCTATTAGTGATTTTACTGTTTTAGAAGATGCTGATAATACTGTTTTAGATCTTTCAAATGTTTTTGATGATATTGACAGTGATAATGACTCAATTATAAAAACTGTATTTTCAAATAGTAACTCTTCATTAGTGACAACAACAATGAATGGTGATGATTTAATTCTTGATTACCAATTAAATCAATATGGACAAGCTACAATAGTAATTTTAGCAACTTCTGCGGGTTTAACAGTTAAAGAAACTTTTGTTGTAACAGTAACTCCTGTTGATGATGCTCCAACTGTTGTTAATCACATTAATAATATTATTGTTCAAGAAGATGCGATAAATACAGTAATAAGCATTGCAAATACTTTTGATGATGTTGATAATGACAATGCTTTAATTACTAAGACAGTAAGAAGTGGTAATCCTTCATTGGTAACAGCAGTAGTTAATGGTAATACTTTAACACTTGATTATCAATTAAATCAAAATGGTATGACTACTGTTACTGTTACAGGAACATCTAATGGCTTAACTGTTAATGAAGTTTTTAATGTTACGGTAAACTCTGTTAATGATGCACCAGTAATTAATAGTCAAAATGAAATTTCTTTTAACGAAGATACCACTAGAACTGTTTTATTTTCAGATTTAAATGTAACGGATGTTGATGATAACTATTCAAATGGTTTTATTCTAAGTGTTCAAACTGGAGCTAATTATACTCTTAGTGGTAACACGATTATTCCTGCACCTAATTATAATGGTACTTTAACTGTTCCTGTGATGGTAAATGATGGTGACTTAAATAGTAATATATTTAATTTAGTTGTAACTATTATTTCTGTTGATGATGCTCCAACTGTTGCAAATGCAATTAGTGATGTTACGGTTGATGAAGATGCTGATGATACTATTATAAATCTTTTAAATACTTTTGATGATGTTGATAATGAAAATACTGCAATTGTAAAAACTGTTGTAAGTGGTAAACCTTCATTGGTAACAGCGGTGATTAATGGTAATACTTTGACACTTGATTATCAAGCTGAAATGAATGGAAATACAATAATTACAGTTACTGGAACTTCTAATAATTTAACAGTCGAAGAAAGTTTTAATGTTACAGTAAGACCTATTAATGATGAGCCATATATTACATCTACTGCAATAACAACGGTTAATCAATTTGATGAATATAGTTATTCTGTTGTGGCTGAAGATGATGATATTCCTGCAGATACTTTGGTGTATAGTGCTTTAAATAGTACTCCTTTACCTTCATGGTTATCTATTGATGAAAATACTGGGCTATTAAGTGGAACACCTACAGAAATTGGTGAATTTTTTGTATGTTTAGTTGTTAAAGATGGAAATGGAGGAGAAGCTCAGCAATGTTTTACAATTACTGTAAATAATGTTGATGAATGTGCCTTAGAAACAGATGACTGTGATACTAATGCAACTTGTAAAGATACAGAAGGAGCTTATACCTGTACATGTAAAAGTGGATATCATAATCCTGTTGGAACAGAAGAAGAAGCACTTGGTAGAGTGTGTAATGAAGAGTGTGGTGATGGAGTAAGAACTCCTGCTGAATCTTGTGATGATGGAAATCTTGATAATCTTGATGGTTGTACAGATACTTGTATTCCTGAGACTGGATGGACTTGTAGTAATACTGTTCCAAATATTTGTACTGAAGATGATACAGATAATGATGGTGTTGTTGATAACGATGATAATTGTCCACTTGTTGCAAACGGTGATAATGAAGATTCTCAGCTTGATACTGACTTAGATGGTCTTGGTAATGCTTGTGATGCTGATGATGATAATGATGGTATAAATGACCTTGATGAAAATGGAGACATATTGGATAATTGCTCCGTAGTTTATAACCCTGAACAAACTAATACAGATTTAGATGCGTTTGGTGATTTATGTGATGATGACCTTGACGGTGATACTGTAGCTAATGATACTGATAATTGTGTTTATATTCCTAATACAAATCAGGATAATCAAGATAATGATGAATTTGGTGATGCTTGTGATAGTGATAGTGGTAATAATGATGTAGATAATGATGGAATTTTAAATGATGTAGATAACTGTGTAAATATTCCTAATGTTGACCAAATTGATACTGATAATGATGGATTAGGTGATGTTTGTGATGAAGATTTAGATGGTGATACTATAAATGATGATGTAGATAACTGTAAATTTATTGCAAATGGTCCAAATGATGCAGAAAATCAAGTTGATACAGATAATGATGGTTTAGGTGATGTATGTGATAGTGACAATCCAGCTGATTTAGACACAGATGGTGATACTATTCCGGATTTAACAGATAATTGTCAACAAGTACCAAATACAGACCAGGCAAATAATGATAATGACGCATTTGGTGATGTATGTGATGCTGATGATGATAATGATAATGTAAATGACAGTGAAGATAATTGTTTATTAATTCCAAATACAGACCAGCTTGATACAGATAATGATGGAATGGGTAATGTTTGTGATGCTGATGATGATAATGATGGAGTTTTAGATGATGATGATAATTGTGATTTAACTCCAAATGCAGATAATCAATCTGATATAGATAATGATGGCGTTGGTGATGTCTGTGATGATAGTGATAATGATGGTTGGTTTGATGTAGATGACAACTGTAATGATGCTTATAATCCAAATCAGTTAGATATTGATTTAGATGGTATCGGTGATGCTTGTGATGAGGACATAGATGGTGATACAGTAAATAACGATGATGATAACTGTGTTTACACTTCAAATCTTAATCAATCAGATATTAATGACAATGGTATAGGTGATATTTGTGATAGTGTAAGAGATACAGACAATGACGGAGTTGATGATTTTGATGTAGATGGTAATTTATTGGATAACTGTGTTAGTATGCCAAATCCTGAACAAATTGATACTGATAATGATGGATTAGGTGATGAATGTGATGAAGATATTGATAATGATGGAGTGAATAACAACATTGATAACTGTATTTTTATTGCTAATCCACTTCAGGAAGATAGTAATAGTAATCGTATTGGTGATGCTTGTGATAGTGATGCGGGAGGTGATAGAGATGGTGATACTATTTTAGATGATGAAGATAACTGTCCATTGGTTCCAAACACAGATCAATTAGATACTGATGGTGATAGTTTTGGTAATGTTTGTGACTCTGATGATGATAATGATGGAGTTTTAGACAATGATGATAACTGTAAAATTGTTGCAAATGAAAATCAAGAAGATTCTGATAATGATGGGCTTGGTGATATTTGTGATGGTGATATTGATGGAGATACCGTTTTAGATATAGAGGATAATTGTCCATTAATTGCAAATACTAATCAGCTAAATACAGATGGTGATGAGTTTGGTGATGTTTGTGATACAGATGACGATGATGATGGTATAGATGATTCTACAGATAATTGCCCCTTAGTTGCAAATGCAGACCAGTTAGATACAGACCGTGATGATATTGGTGATATCTGTGATAACGATAAAGATGGTGACAATATAAATGATGATACAGATAACTGTCCATTAATCGCAAACCCTAATCAAGAAAATAATGATGATGATGAACTAGGTAATGTCTGTGATGAAGATGATGACAATGATACCATAAATGATGATACAGATAACTGTCCATTAATTGCAAACCCTAATCAGGAAAATAATGATGATGATGAACTAGGTAATGCCTGTGATGAAGATGATGATAATGATACAATAAATGATGACAAGGATAATTGTCCTCTAGTTGTAAATACAGACCAAGCTGATATAGATAAAGATGGTTTAGGTGATGTATGTGATGCTAAAGATGATACTCCTGTTGTTGTGAATAATGAACTTTCTGGGTCTTCAATAGTCGGTTGTGATTATGCCAGTGGTAATAATGGTAGTTATTTAATGTTTTTATTATTGGGTGCGTTTTTGTTTATTTTTAGAAAAAAGAGAGTAGGTAAGTAAAAGAAGGGTAATAGCAAGGGGGATCCCTTGTTATTGTCCCTCTTGAGTGCTCCCTTGTTTTTTCTTTGTGTTGTGTAGTATTTAATTTTGGAGAAAATTATATGAAAAGACTTTATTTTTTACTAATTATGTTGTTAGTGACATCATTTGTTTATGCAGGTGGGATTGATGCCCAAAGATTTAAGCCATCAATAGGCTTGAATGGAATGGTTGTAACGGATACAAGTGAAACACTTGATCCTTTGGATTTCGGTGGATTTTTATACTTGCATTATGATAAAGACCCTTTTGTAAAAAAAGGTAGTGATGGAAGTGAAGAAAAATTACTTGGAAATGTATTTTACGGAGATGCTGTTTTCACCATGGGTGTTATCAGAAAACTTGAAATAGGATTGGTATTACCGTTTTCTTTGTATAGCTCAAGTGATTCATCTGTAAGTAATGTGAGTAAGTTTAGCTTAGGTGATATTAGATTAGGAATTAAATATGCAATACCTGGAATGATGGTTAAAAATCTAGGAATGGGATTTAAATTAAATATTTATGTTCCAACAGGAGATAAAGAAAGTTTTAATTCATCAGATGGAATAAATATTCAACCGGGATTTTTAATTAATTATAGGCTTGATAAAGTTTTATTTGCGTTTAATATGAGTTATATGATGAAACTTTCTGACGCAGAAATGGATGATGTAAATTTAAATGATGAACTAGGTTTTAAACTTGGTGGTAAATACTTTGTCTCAGATGATATTGAAGCTGTGCTTGAATTATTTGGAGCTTTTCAGGTTGCAAGTCCTTTTAACAAAAAAGAAGAAACTCCTTTGGAATTACTTGCAAGTGCAAATTATTATTTGGGTAATATAAAATTAAATGGAGGAGTGTCAGCAGGGCTTGTATCAGGAGTTGGAACACCTCTTTTTAGAATACTTGTTGGTGCAGGATATGTACAAAGAGATAATGACTGTGATAAAGACGGTATTTTAAATAAAGATGATAAGTGTCCTGATAAAGCAGAAGATAAAGATGGTTTTGAAGATACTGATGGTTGTCCTGATTTAGATGATGATAAAGATGGTATTTTAGATGTTCAAGATAAGTGTCCTAATAAAGCAGAAGATAAAGATGGTTTTGAAGATACTGATGGTTGTCCTGATTTAGATAATGATAAAGATGGGATAGCTGATAAAGATGATAAGTGTCCTGATGTAGCCGAAACAGTTAATGGAATTAAAGACGATGATGGTTGTCCAGATGAAGATCCAGATACTGATAAAGATGGTATTTTAGATGCTCAAGATAAGTGTCCTAATAAAGCAGAAGATAAAGATGGTTTTGAAGATACTGATGGTTGTCCTGATTTAGATAATGATAAAGATGGTATTCTTGATGCTGAAGATAAATGCCCTAATAAAGCAGAAGATAAAGATGATTTTGAAGATACAGATGGTTGTCCCGACTTAGATAATGATAAAGATGGTATTCTTGATACTCAAGATAAATGCCCTAATAAAGCTGAAGTTTATAATGGTTACAAAGATGCTGATGGTTGCCCTGATAAAGGAAAACAGTTAGTTAAAATTAATGTTGAAACTAAAAAAATTGAAATTTTACAAAAAGTTTTCTTTAAGTTTGGTTCTGCTGATATCAATCCTAAATCTTATAAATTATTAAAAACGGTTGCAGGTATTGTTAATGATAGTAAGTCAATTAAAAATATTATTGTAGAAGGCCATACCGATGATTTAGGAAACGATAATAATAATAAAAAATTATCACAAAAAAGAGCTGAATCTGTGGTTAAATATTTAATTAAACAAGGGGTTTCTAAAGAAAAGTTAACAGCAAAAGGTTATGGAGAAGAAAAACCTTTAGCACCTGTTAAATCTTTAATTGAGAAGTCTAACGATGAAAAATCTTATAATTTGAAAGAAAGAAAAGTATTCCTCAAAAAACTTAAGAAGAATCGTTCTATGAACAGAAGAGTTGAGTTTACTATCTCTGAATAACATTAAGTAAATAATCATCATTTTGCGGGCTTTAGCCCGCATTTCTTAAAATACAAATGGAGAAAAATCTATTAATAAAAAAAATTATTGTTTTTGTCGATATTGCATTAAGTGATAGAAATATGGTAAAATATGATTTTGATGAGGACTTATGATTGGGTATTTAAAAGGTGAGTTTATATATAGTGATAATGATAAAATTGTATTGAATGTTAATGGTGTAGGATATGATATATTTATTAAGCAAAAAGATATTGTTAATATGAAAAAGGGTGGTGAATATCAGTTTTATATTCAAACATTTTTTAAGGAACAAATTGGATTTGAATTATATGGATTTGATTCATTGAAAGAAAAAAGAGTTTTTAATCAGTTGGTAAAAGTTAATAAGGTTGGTTCTAAAACAGCCCTTGCAGTGCTTGATGGTAATAATCCAGAGGATTTAATTTCAGCGATTATAGATAAACAAGTTCATATACTTTCTGCCGTTAAAGGAATAGGTAAAAAAACTTCAGAAAGAATTATTTTAGAATTAAGTGATAAATTTAAAAAAGAATTTAAAGGGATAGTTGCTTCTAATAAAAGCAAAAAAGGAAGTGAAAGTGTATTGCTAGATGACTTAAACTCAATATTAAATAATTTAGGTTATTCTACAAGGCAGATAAGGCTTGTTATGGATAGTTTAACAAAATCAGATATTGAGAGTAATGATTTAGAAAGTTTAATTAAAGTTTCATTAAAAAGAATGAGAGGTATTTAATGCCTAGTGAAAAAAGAAAAAAATTAGATGAAGAGAAAAAAATAAAGACTAAGAACAATTTAATAAATTCAGCAATAGAAATTTTTATAAAAAAAGGATATCATCAAACAAATATTTCAGATATTGTTGCTTTTGCAAATCTTGGACAAGGGACATTTTATAGAAATTTTAGATCTAAAAGAGAAGTTTTTGAAGAAATATTAAAAAAAATGATACAAGAGTTGATTTTTGAGTTTTCAGATGGAAATTTAAATATTAATAATATGCCAAAATCCTTTGATGAATATAAAGATAAATCAATAAAATCATTTTTGAAAATTATTCCAATAATAAAAAAGAATAAAAAAATAGTGATTTTATTTTTCAGAGATGCTCCTACCATAGACAAAGAATTTGAGCAAGAAATTAATGATATATTTGAGCAATTTTCTTCAATAGCTCAGTATTATCTAGATCATGCAATTAAACAAAAATTTATTAGAAATTGTAATAGTAGCTTAGTTGCAGAATCTATAGTTGGCATGGGAATTCAGCATATAAAAAATTGGTTACATGGTAAATATAGCGATAGCGAAATAGAAAAGATTGTTATTGAAACTAATAATTTAATTTTCTTAGGTTTATTAACTCCATCGGTGTAATTTATTTATTTATTGTCGTAAATTTAAATCTTTATAATTAGAAATATAATCGTAAATTAATTACTTTTTAGGGGCTAGTTCTTTCATTGGTTTTGCTTCTACAGGAGCAACTTTACTTTCTTGAGTTTTAGATTCCTTTTGTGATGCAGAAAAATAATCAATTAACGAAATGAAGAATAATTTATTAGAATTCGTTTTTAGTATATAACTTGCTGTTGCAACATTACCCTTTAAGTTTGCTTTAATTAGGAGGTAATCAAGTAATTCAAGTATATCTTGAGCTTTTTGTACTCCTTTTGGAGGCATCATAGCTTTAAAATTATTTAGTGCTTTAATTACTTCTAAAAATGATATATAAAATATCATATCAGACTTAGTAGAAGATGATAATACTGTATCTTTTTTAGAGAACTTATAAAATCCCTCTTGTTTTTTAGAATCAAGAGAATAATCATACATCTCTTTACTAGAAGCAATAATTAATTCGTTATTTTTAAAGCCCACATAAACCTGAGTAACCATTGCATTTATGATATAAACAGTATTGTTTTTATAAACTGTTTTATTTACAAAACCTTTTAATTTTGCAAAATTTTTATGTACTAACAATTTATCAATAATCATTTTTATTGTTTTGGTATTTTTAAGTCCAATTGTCATTACTGAATTATAGTTTGTTGTTGAAATGCTCATTCCATCATAGGTTGCAAAAGCAAAATTACCATCAAAATTATCAATTAAATCCTTTTGAATATCAAAATCATATTCTTTATTTAATTTAGTAATTTCTTCATTAATCGTTTTATCAAAATTATTGCCTTTTTTTACCACATTATTTGTAGTACCGTTTTCTTTTGTCATTTCCTTATGATAATTATATCTTCTTTGCATGTATTCTTTTGCAAAATCTTTAATTAAATTAGCATAGCCATTAACATTTAAGCCAAATGAAAATAATAATAAAGGATTTTTATTTATTCCTAATATTGTAGAGTTATTATATTTTACTCCTTTTAACAATGAAAGTATTTTACCAGATTTTAATTTTGCAGATAAATTTAATATAAACTCTTTTGTATCAAGTGATAATTGCATAGAGAATGCTTGATAAGTTTCTATCATATCCATCATTGTTTTAGAGGCATTAAATAGTTGAGATATTGTTTTTTTGTTGTTTTTTATAAAACTTTCTATATTTCCATAAAAATATATGCCTTTATTTACTTCTTTATTCATATTCTTGTATATTTTTGAGTTTTTAAGAGAGCTTTTTGAAGCAATGATATCATTAGTTAACTTTAAAGATGATTCAGGATTAAAAGGATTTGCTATTATAAATAGATAATTATTTTTTACAAAAACATAAATTACTTCATCTTTTTTATTACCAAAAAGTTTTATATAATTTTTTTCTTTTTTATAGTTTACTTCAACTTTTTCTTTAATTGAAAGTTTTCCTTTTTTAAATCTACTGTCAATATAAGATAGTAATTTGGATTTGTTTTTTAATGGAAGATATATTATTGTATTTAACGAACTTAAATCATCTCCTTGAAGTAGTATAGTATCAAATGAAATTCCTAAATTTTTATTTATATCAATTCCAATACTTTCAAGTTTTTTAATATTTAATGGATTTATCCCTAAGATATCTTTTACTTCTGATATATCTTTTTCTTGAAATTTTTGACCAAATACCGAATTTTCTGTAATTTTAAAGTTTTTAAAGATTGAAGTTATAGATTTAACATTTATTATTGCTTCTGTATTTTCTGGAAGTAATGATAATACGCTAAAGTTTTGAGCTTCTAGTTTGTTATCATTGCTTTTTACTGCTTTTCCACATGAAATAACCATAAATATGGAAATTGTTAATAAAATTAATTTTTTCATATTGCCTCTAAATAAAATTAGACTGTTTCTATCATTTATATGTATTTTTTTCAAGTTTATTTTACTACTTACTTTTTATATATTTCTTTTTTAAGAATATTAAAGCTAGTAAAGTTAATAATAATATCAATAAACTACTATTGTTTGAGTGATTTGAATAGTTACATGAACTTTCTGTATTATCGTTTTTTGTAGGAGAATCTTTTGGCAGTTCTTCAAGCTTTTGTCTTACTCTAATTTTTGCACCATAATTTAATTCTTCTACTTTTGTGCCATCAAGTGAATAATAGGAGTATGGATTAGGATTTGGAAATGATTCAATTGGAATAATACTACCATGTTCATTTTTATATTTAAGTATGATAAATTTAGTTGTTTTTGATTTTACCTCAAAGCGTCTATTAAGTTTCTGGGTGTGCCAACCCATATCTTTTAAAAAAATATTTTCATTGTATAAATAACCACTCTTATTATTTAAAAAATCATCAACAGTATTGTAAATATATATTTCTACATCTGTATTATTGTATGGAGTAAAAAAATCTATTGCTTTAATAATCCCTTCATCTCTAAAGTAAATGTCAACCCCAAGATATCCTTCTTTATTTTCGTTTCCTCCCATAGTAGAATCATCAAACCCATTTTTATCATAATGAATTGTTTTAAATTTATCATCTATAATGTCTATATCCCCTTGATCGGGCAATGTAATTGGTAGTAGTGAGCTATAATCCTTAATTATTGAGTTATCTATGTAGTTTAGTATTTTTAAATTTTCCAAGATACCTGTATTGCCATCTTCATAGAAATCTAAAAAATTAAATAAATAGTTATCTGGAGTATCAACTGTTAAGTCTGTTAAATCTATAATTTGGTGAAAATCTCTTCTGAAATCAAATCTTAAAAAGTCAATTAATGGGCTCGTTCCTTTATCACCCAAAACCATAAAGGCTATTTGGCTTCTTGGAATATTGGTTAAATCAATTTCGGCAATTGTTTTGGGCTCATAATTAGTTCTATCGTTCATAAACAATGCTTCTTGTGAAAAGTATTTTATAAATTCATAGGATAAGTAAGCGAGTCCATTTTGCCCCCAATCTGTTCCCCATGAGTTTTTAACTCTAAAACCACCTTGACCATTTCCTGCATTATTATCATAACCACATACAACGAGTGCATGCCCACCATCTTGATAGGATAATTTTGTGTGGTCTTTTGTATAAAAATCAGTTTTTAATTTTCCTAATTCATTATAATAAGGAATTGATATTACAAAGATATCTCCATTGGCTAAATGTTCTTTCATTGCTTTTAAAGTATCATCACTAACAGGTGTTGAGCGTTTACCTGAGTTTAAATTATTAGTATTTGCATAAAAAAAGTAATAATCCTGGGCTCTCCACTTTAATGCATTTCGTTGTTGCTCTTTGTTTGGTAATGTTGCATTATCATCGGGGTTATATGGCATATCTGTTAGTGAAGCACAACCACTTGTTCTTATAAGCCTAAAGGCGTCTAATGGAAAAGAACCATCATCATTTCCAGAATTTACTTGATTATAAACAAAAGCAGGAGAACAAATATGGCTTGGATTATTTAAGTCCCATTGATGCTCTTTGCCTTCTTGGAATGTTTTATAATAATATCCTGTTGCCCATGCAACGCAAGAGCCTTGCCAATTTTGACTTGCCACATCAGGAAGTTCATCACATAAATCAACTTTTGAAGGTAAGTTGCCTTTGTTTAGTTTGTTGATTTGGCTTTTAGGTAGTAAATATTTTTTTGCAATATTATAAGGTGTTACTTTGATAACTGGTTTTCTGATAATGATATTTGAATTAACTAAAAAAGTTATCAATAGGTAGAGCATACTCCTCCTTTAAAATATATAATAGTTATAGGTTATAACTTTAATAATGTCAAATTTTGTGGTGCTGATTATTTTTTATAATTAATGTTTTTATTATAAGTTCCGAAAGAACTGTTGTTTATTTATTGGAATTTTAAATAAATAATTGCAATTGTTATTATAGCTTCATTTTATGTAGGGTAAAAATTGAAAACATTAAATTACATTTATTCAGAAAAAGATGATTTAGCAGAGTTTATAGCAAAAAATAATTTATTAAACTATAAAAATGTTTTATTACAAGTGTTTACTGGTATTATTGATTTTGAATATATTCAAAATTTAATTATAGTTATTAAAAAGTTATTACCTAATATAAAAATAATAGGAACAACTACTGCTGGAGAAATTATCAATGGAAAAATAACAGAAAATAAAACAATATTTTCATTTTCCATATTTGAGAAAACAGAAATAGTCACATTTTTTTCTAAAATAGAAAAAAATGGTAAAAAAACAGCATTAAATTTAATAAATAAATTTCCTGTTAATAAAAAAGCTAAAGCAGGCATAACATTTTCAAATGGTATGACAACAAATGGAGAGTTGTATATAAATACTCTTAAAAAGTATGATGAGTCTTTAATTATTGCAGGAGGATTAGCAGGAGATAATCAAAAATTCAAAAAAACTATTGTATTTAATGAAGAAAAAGTTTTAGAAAATGGAGTTGTGATAGCATTATTGTATAACGATAATCTTATTGCATATACCGATTATATTCTAGGATGGAAAACTATTGGTAAATTACTTAAAGTAACAAAAGCTAAAAACAATATTGCTTATGAAATAGAAAATCAAAGGGTTATAGATATTTATTCAAAATACTTAGGTGAAAATATTGCAAAACAACTTCCTCGTATTGGTCTTGAATTCCCCATAGTTATTCATAGAAATGGCTTGAAAATTGCAAGAACAATTTTATTTAAAAATGATGATGATTCTTTTGTTTTTGCAGGAAATTTAAATGAAGGAGATAAAATATCATTTGCATATAGAGATATAAATTTTTTAAATGAAAAAAGAAATAATGTATATCATAATGTATCCAAAGTAAGTAGTGAATCTATTTTTATATATTCTTGTATAGCAAGAAAAAGTATAATGGGGGGAGATATTGAAAAGGAAATAAGTCCTTTTCAGAAAATTAACAGTACTAGTGGTTTTTTTACTTATGGTGAATTTTTTTCAAATAAAGAAAATAATGCTGAATTATTGAATCAAACTATGACTATTCTTTCTTTAAGTGAAAATAAAAAAGATTTTGATGACAATATTGAATTTATAAATGTAGTTAATGAAAAAGAAAGCAATAGGTTTATTGCTCTATCAAATTTATTAACAGAAACATTAATTGAACTTGAAGAAGAAATAGAAAAGAATAGAGAAAAGGAAAGTTTTGTTTTTGAACAAACCAAAAAGGCTCAGATGGGAGAAATGTTATCTATGATTGCTCATCAATGGAGGCAACCATTAGCATCAATAAATTCTTTATTATTAAGTGTAAATAATAAAATAAAGATTAATCATTTTAAACTTGATAAAAATGAAAATACAAATAAATTTTTAGATTTTTTATCTGAAAAATCAGATAAATTGTTTTATTATACTAGATATCTTTCTAATACAATTGATGATTTTAGTAATTTTTTAAAGCCTGATAAGGAAAAAAAACAAATTTCTATAATTAAACCTATTGAAAATTCTTTAGAAATAATGAAAGGAACACTATCTAATTTTAATATAAATATTATAAAAGATTTTAAAACAATAGATAAAGTATTTCTTTATCAAAATGAAATAATGCAAGTTATTTTGAATATCTTAAAAAATAGTAAGGATAATTTTATCGAAAAAAATACTAAAAATAGAGAAATAAAAATTACAACTAATAAAGTTGCTAGTAATTATATCATAAAAATAGAAGATAATGGAGGGGGAATTCCTGAAACTATAATTAATAAAATTTTTGAGCCATATTTTTCCACAAAAGATGAAAAAAATGGAACGGGATTAGGGCTTTATATGTCAAAAATGATAATTGAAAAACATCATCGTGGTAAACTATTGGTAAAAAATTTAGCTAATGGTATTTGTTTCAAAATAATGATTAAGGGGGAATAAAATGTATGATTTTAACGATGTATATCCTTATTCTAAGGATTTAAATATTTTATATGTTGAAGATGATGAGGGATTACTTAATGAAACAACAGATTTATTTGAAGATTTTTTTAATAATATTTTAACTGCTGTAAATGGAGAGGATGGAATATTAAAATATAAAAAATATAAAGAAGAAAATAATGTTTATCCTGATCTAATTATTACTGATATTAACATGCCTAAAATGAATGGTATTGAAATGATGGAGAATATTTTAGAGATAAATCCAGAGCAATTTGTAGTTGTTGTGTCTGCCTATAATGATAGTGATAAATTAATTAAGATGATAGATCTTGGAGTGTCTAGTTTTCTTATGAAACCAATGAATCAAGATAACTTAATGAAAACTTTTTATAGAACTTGTAAGTCAATAATTGTCCACAAGCAAAAGGAAGAATATTTAATTCAGCAATCAAAATTAGCTTCAATGGGAGAGATGATCGATTTTATTGCCCACCAATGGTTGCAGCCTATTCATATTATTAAAATGCAAACCGACTTATTAGAAATTACTAATGTAGAAAATAAAGTTGATAAGTCAACAATTGAGGATTATCTAGAAATTCATATTTCTCAAATTAAATATTTAATTGAAACATTGCAAGAATTTAGAAGGTTTTTTAGAATAGATAACTCTACTAGTATTGTGTCTTATAAAGAACTAGTAGAAAAAACACTCTTATTACTAAGTAGCAAATTAAAGAATAAAGTGGAAACAATTGTAGATATTGATGAAAGTAAAAAAACTGAAATAATAATTAATCAATTTAAACATGTTTTAGTTAATATTATAAATAATGCTATAGATGCTTTTGAAGAAAATAATATTAAAGATAGGAAATTAATTTTTAATTTGGAAGAGAATGATGAGCATATGATCTTAAGTATAACCGATAATGCTGGTGGTATTTCTAATGATGTAATTGATAATATTTTTAAACCTTATTTTACAACAAAAAAAACAGGAACGGGGGTAGGGCTTTACTTGTCTGATTTAATACTTAAAAAAAATGCAGGAAAACTAAAGGTAGAAAATATTGAAAATGGAGCTAAATTTAGCATCTTATTAAAGAAATAATATAAAAAATGAAACCTTTTTGAAAACTCTTTGTCTAAAATGATATAGTAACTTGATAAATTTAATCAAGTATTGTAAATTTAGTTTAATGATCAGGAGATATCATGAGAAACTTACTTGTTTTAATTACAATGTTGTCAGCAACTATTGCGTTTTCTAGAGGATTTTTAGTTCCTAAAAATAAGCAATACAACCCTTTTTTAATAAAAAGTCATAGAGTTGAAGCTATAATCAAAAATGGTGCGGCTAAAACTATAATTAAAGAGACTTTTATTAATCCACATAATACAGATATGGAAGGTATTTTTGTTTTTCCTTTACCTAAAGGAGCGAATGTATCTCTTTTTAGAATGAAAATGAAAGGAAAATGGGTTTCAGGTAGAGTTCTTGAAAAGAATAAAGCACGAAATATTTACAACCGAATTGTTTCACAAATGAAAGACCCTGGGCTTATAGAATATATGGGAAATGATATGTTTAAAGCTTCGGTTTATCCAATTCCTAAAAACGGACAAATGGAGATAGAAATAACATATACTCAAACAACAAAATTAACAGGGAATGTTTACTCTTATACTTATCCTTTAAAGGGAATGGGGAAAGTAAATACTCAAAGAATTTATCATTATTGTGGGCATTATTATTATAGATATGATAGAAGATATATTTCTACTGGTTGTACAACTACTCAAAAAAGTACTCAGCCTATTTCAACAAAAGAAGATTTCACTTTTACTGCCAAGATAGAATCAAATGTTCCTATTAAATCTGTTTATTCTCCAAGCCATAAATTAGACATTATAAAACGAGAAAAAAAGGTTACTATTGGTTTTGAGAAAAACAAGCAAATTTTAAACAAGGATATTGAAATTTATTATACCGTTGACAAAAAGGATATTGGAGCGAGTATCCTTGCATATAAACCTGAAAGTGAAAAAAATGGTTATTTTATGATGATGATTTCTCCTAAATCTGAAGTTGATAAAAAGGAAATTGAAAATAAAAATCTGTTGCTCGTGATAGATACTTCAGGGAGTATGAGCGGTGAAAAAATGAAATATGCAAAGAAAGCTTTAAAATATGTTGTTGGCAGATTAAATAAAGGTGATAAATTTAATATTATAAGGTTTTCAAGTGGAGTTGATTACTATAAAGATACACCCGTTTTAGCAACTGAAGAAAATATTAAAAAAGCTCTTAAATATGTTGATGATTTATATGCAAGTGGTGGTACTGCAATAGACGAAGCCCTAAAGGAAGCTTTAAAACAAGCTGATAAGGAATTACCTAATATGATAGTTTTCATGACTGATGGTCGTCCTACTGTTGGAGAAACAGAAGTTTCTGAAATTGTGAAAAACTCTATTAAAAACAATACTAAAAAAGTTAAAATATTTTCTTTTGGAATAGGAGACGACTTAAATGCTATTTTAATAGATAAAATTTCTGCGAAAAATGGAGGAATAAGTGATTATATTAAACCTGGTGCTGAAATAGAGGCTGTAATTTCAGCATTTTATGATAAGGTGGCATTTCCCGTATTAACAAATATTAAATTAAAAATAAGTGGCGTTAAAACTTATGATTTGTATCCTTATAAAATAGATGATTTATTCAAAGGAGAGGAGTTAAGAGTTT
>JAMOQH010000024.1 GCA_027064085.1 bacterium
AGTTTAACTCCTAAAAATACAACTCTTTAATATCATATTTGGAGTTTTTATTCAATTTAAATTATCTGATAAAAAAATCACTTGATAAAAATTTAATAATGAGTTATACAAAGTTTTTAGTTATTTTATTATTTTATTTATGGAGAAATCTATGAAGTACTCTTTATTATTTCTAATATTTTTTACCCTTTACTTTGTTTCTTGTGCTGATACTTCACAAAAGACAGGACCATCTAATGGTACTTTAAACGGTAACTGTTTTACTAATGGAACTTGTAACGATGGACTTAGCTGTCAAAACAACAAATGCATAGAAAATAAATGCATTAACAAAAACTGTGATGAATGGTTAGAGTGTAATCCTAGTTCAGGTAAATGTGATAACTTAAAAGAAGGATTTTGTTCTCAAAACAGTGATTGCAATACTGAAGCAAACGAAACTTGTAATAAAGAACACAAATGCAAAGTACCTGAAGTTGAAAATTGCACTATTAATGGAAATGAATGTTCAAACAATGAAATAAACACTGCTTGTAACGAAGAAACACTAAAATGTGAACCAATAGCAAGTGATTGTGATCCTGCTTGTGAAACATGGCAAGAATGCTCAAGTGGTATGTGCTTAACTAAATCGGATAAATGCAAAGATGATTCTGATTGTAACAACCAAACTTGTAATGAAAATCATGAATGCACAGATGAAGATTTATGTGCAAATAGTGATTGTTCTGCTGACATAAACTCAGAATGTAATTCAGCTACAGGAAATTGCGATTGCAAAACAGATTTTCATTTAGAAAATAATAATAATGAATGTTTACCCAACGAAAAAGATGTTAATTGTAAAAAACCAGATATTGAAAACTCAGATTATAAAAATGAAATCATAAAAATTAAATGGATGAAAGATAAAAATAAATGGTCAGATATTCCAGAGTGTAAATGGACTTGCAAAGAAGGCTTTTATAAAAAACCTAAAGATTCTGTATCTGTTGAATCAAATGACTTTACCTGTGAAGCATGCTCATGTGAAGCTTGGGAAACTTGTGAAGAAACAGGAAACTGCAGTTTAACACCAGGAAGATGCCAAGATGATTCTTCTTGCAGAGAAGGAAATATTTGTGACGAAAATCATAATTGTGTTAATGATCAAGACCCATGTGACGGAATAACTTGTGGAGGACATGGTGATTGTAGAAACCTGAATGGTACTGCAATTTGTATATGCAATGAAGATGGTTATTTTGACGATGGAAGCTTAAACTGTGTAAACCCATGTGATAATAAAACTTGTAGTGGACATGGAGATTGCGAAGCAACAACTATCTTAAATGCTCATTGTAAATGTGATGAAAACTACTTTGCAGATGGTTTTAATTGCATTTCTCCTTGTACTGGGCATTGGGGTTGTAATAATAGTAGTATTGTTATTGATGATAACCCTAATGATGATGTTACAAAAGCAAATACTAATCCTGTAGATACACCAAGAGGAACTTGTTCTGCAACAGATATAAATACAGCAACTTGTACTTGCATAACAGGTTATGAAGACACTGATAACGACTTAATATGTACTTCTGTTTGCACTGGAGTTAGTTGTAATGGTCATGGTGACTGTACTATTATACATGGAGAAGCAAGCTGTAATTGTAATCCAGGGTATGCAAAACCAAGTAATGACTCACTAGAATGTTATGATATTGATGAATGTACTGAAGGTTTAGATAATTGCGACCCACACGCAACTTGTAATAACAATTCAGGTAGCTTTACTTGTACTTGTAATGAAGGATACGAAGGTAATGGAGAACATTGTATCCCTATTGATAACTGTAATGGTTCATGTGATTATTGGGAACATTGTGATAATGGGCAATGTAAAGCGAATGCAGGTAGGTGTAATACTCCTACAGATTGTAGTGGACAATGTAATGGCCAAATTGACCCTATCATGACTAACTCTACAATAATAGACCCAAATATAAAAGATTGTACTTGTAATATTGATACACATCGCTGTGAATTAGTAAATCCTTAAATCATAAAATTACTGTAAATATTAAATTAACAAATATTAATCTTATTTAAAATTTTTATTCTATCCAATTATCATTAATTGAAAATAATAAAAGATTATGATATAAAGCATAATAATTTTATCTTTTCTATAATTGGATAGAAAACATGGAGGCTTAATGAAAAAAATATTAGTAATGATTTTATCTTTAACTGCATTATTGTATTCTTGTGCAGGAGAAGAAAAAACTTGTACAGAAACAGGTTGTGATACAGGAAAACATTGTGTTGTTGAAAAAAATCTATGTGTAAAAGATTGCACTCCTGAATACTGTGCACCTATTGGTGAAGTTTGTAATCCTACAACAAAAGAATGTGAAACATCATGTAAAGAAACAGGATGTGAAACAGGTTTTATTTGTGATGAAACAGAAAATAAATGTGTTGCATCTTGTTTAGAAGTACAGTGTAACGATGGTTTACATTGTAATACTACAACTAAATTATGTGATATTAATTGTACTGATTCTGATTGTAGTGCTAACAATAATCAAGTTTGTGACCCTGAAAGTCATATTTGTGTAACGAAGGCAGATACATTCTGTACAGAAGACTCTTGTATTGAGGGCTCTCACTGTAACACAACAACTGGTCATTGTGTTGGTGGTTGTGCAGATATAGAATGCCCTAATGGTGATGTTTGTAATCCTAATTTATTAAGATGTGTTCATGCATGTACTCCGGGAGTATGTAGAGGAGATAGTTTTTGTAATGTTGAAAATAAATTATGTGAATCATTCGTTGATTATCCTACTGAACCTTATGGAACAGAAGAAGGAAATACAATAAAAGATTTATCATGGACCGATACAGATGCAAAAATAATTTCACTAAAAAAATTACATAGTATGTCTATAAAAACTGGATATCCAAGAGTAATTATTCTTGTGGAATCCGCAGGTTGGTGTGATCCATGTAGACAAGAAGCACCTGCACTTAGCCAATTTTTTAAAGATACTAGATTGCCAAATGGACAAGAACGAATTGCTGTAATTCAAACAGTTGTAGATGATAATACTGCAGATGGAGTTATGTCTAATCCTGATGAATTTGCTAAAAGTTGGAAAACTCAATATGCAATAGAATTCCCTGTGGTAGGAGATAATGGAAAATTTGCCTCCGAAAATGGATTTGATAATGGTCTCCCATTACTTGAAAATTATAATGCATCTGGAAGTATTCCTTTTAATTTAATAATCAATGCCCAAACAATGAAAATTGTAGGATTAGAAAACGGTACAGATGAAAACCTTACAGGATTAAGAGTAAATGTTAGAGAAATAGAAAAAGAAATATTATGTGCTCCTCTAAATTGTGATGCTCAAGGCTCTTACTGTATCTATAAAGGCGATGAAGGTACTGCTAAGTGCAACTAAACTCTTTTATTTCCAAGCTCATCAAAAATAAATCTATTTGTAAAATTTAAAGTAAGAACTATAACTAAAGCTTTTGCAAAAAATATAGATATCATTGTTATAATTTGATATTTTATTGCGACTATTGGTGAACTACCACCTAATATTTGCCCTGTCATCATTCCTGGTATTGAAATTAAACCAACAACTGCAGTCATTGCAATCATAGGGTTAAGAGCTTGCCTTAAAGCATGTTGTATAAAAGGTAACAATGCATCATATTTACTTGCACCATTAGCAATTGCAAATTGATATAGGTTATATTCACTTTTTAATTTAGAATTAAAGCTATTTAGAGCAATTATGTTACTTTGTATAGAATTGCCTAGTAATATTCCAACTATAGGTATTAAATATCTTGTATTAAAAAAATATTTTACTCCTATCATAAAACCAATAAAATACAAAAGAGTTAAAATAACAACAAAACTTAATGAAGATAATAAAGGTATAAAATAAAATTTAAAATGAACTTTTGATTTTTTAATCGTAGTGTAAACGGAGATAAAAATCATGACAATTATCCATGTAATATTAACCAAAATACTATTAAGTTTAAAAATATACTCTAAATAGAAACCTAATAGATATAACTGTAAAGTCATTCTTATTATGGCGATAACAGAATCTTTTATTAAGTTAAGTTTATAATACCAAAACAGGAGAAAAGGAATAATTAAAATTAAATATCCAAAAGCTATATTAATCCAAGAAATATCAACAGAGCCTTTCATAGTTTTACTACCCTAGTAGCATTATTTATCCAAAAATCATCATGAGAAATAGATAAAATAGTAATATTCTCCATATTTTTTACATATTTCAATAAAATCTCCTTATTTTTTAAGTCTAAAGCAGAAGTTGGTTCATCCCAAAGTAATAATTTTTTATTTGTAAGTATTGAGGAAATTAAAAGTATTCGTTGTTTCTCCCCTCCAGACAAAGAAGATACTTGATGTTCTAAAATAGTATGCTTCAAATTAAAATCCTTAAAAATTTCTTTAATCTTTTCTATATTGGGTAAATTTATTTTTGAATACAAAAACTGTGCATTAAATAAATCTTTTGCTTTATTAAAAGGAATATTAACATTTTGTGGTATATAAGATATTTGTTTTCTTATTTTATCTATATTTTGGGAATTAACACTTAAATTATTAATATAAATATCTCCTATATCAGCCTTAATAAAACCTAAAAACAGGTTAAAAAGTGTTGATTTTCCTACTCCACTATTTCCAGTTATAACTATCTTTTCAGCTTTAGCTATATCTAAGTTAAAATCATTAAAAACAATTTTTTCTTTAAATTTAACATTTATATTTTCTAGTTTTATCATTTTATCCATTATTTTATTAGAATATTCTTAATTAGAAAGTAATAGATTAATATAATTAGATAGGCTTGTTGATAAATAATTTCTATCTCCAATAAATTTATAATTTATAGTTCCATTTTTATTTACTAAATAAGTTGCAGGTATAGAACGAATCTTAAAATATTGAGTTAATTTGTTTGATTTATCTATATAAAATTTTATATTTTTATATCTCCATTTATTATGCCATTCATTTAACATTTCCATATCATCACCAGAAGAAATAGAAATAATTTCAACTCTATTCTTATATTTTTCAGCAAATGCATCAAGTGTAAAAAATTCCTTATTACATGCAGGACACCAAGGCTCAAAAAAGTTTAAAAATAAGATTTTACCTTTATAAATTGACAAATTTACTCTTTTATTTGTTGGGTAATCTATCAATTCATAAATATTATAATCCAAATTATCGTCTATAATATCTGGAGTTAAATTATCAATAAATTCAGTTTTAATTAATTCACTTTCATTAGTATTTGTAAAACTAATAAGTAAGACAGTAAGTAATGAGGCAATAAGAATAGCAATACCCCAAGTTTTATAATTCAAGAGTTCTCCTTATTTTTCATTTGTAATATTTAGAACTTTCCAATCCACACCACCACGATTATCAATTGCAATTATATAAATATGGTAAGTATCTACTTCACTTTTTAATGCAGTATTAAAAGGATTTTCATCTAAATCGCTAAGTTTTTCATCATGTTTTTGGTCAGTATAATAATATTTTATATCACCAAGAGTTGATTTCCATACCAATACTATACTTTCAAAATCTTTTTCTCCTTTTGGAGTTTTAATTTCATCAAATGAATCACTAGTAACTTCTGCCTTAAAAATATTATCATTTTTATTATTCTCTTTATCATTTTCTCTTGCTTTTAAAGATATATCGCTTGATGTTAATTCTTCTCCATTTAAATATATGGATTTTATTTTAGGATTATGATTCATAATAGGCATAGAATCTTGGACTATTTCAACTGTTTTATATGAAAACCTAAAAAGGTCGCTTTCCAATCCATTTCCCGCTTCATTCATCATTGTATCTTGACATTTTTGCATATCAGCTTCACAAATAGTAAACAAAATATAAAGCTTTTTATTTTTTGCTCCTTGAGAAAGCACATCAGCAGGAACAGTAAAATGAAACTCATTGTTATCAATTGTAGGAAGTCCAATAATACCATCTTCCGACATACACGATTTAAAACCTGAATTATCACTAGGATTACATAAAAACCAAATAGTATGAAATTCATTACTATAATCTTCAGGATGTCCAACTAATGAATTTGCAATAATTACATCACCTGGATGAGCTTGAGGTTTGTCGACTTTTATTGCCAAAACTTCTAATTTATTAACTTTATTTGCCTTTGATTTAGTATCTTCACCACAAGAAGGTAATAGTATAAATAATATTGTTAAAATAATAAAATATTTCATTAGAACTCTCCTTTTATTCCTATTGATGGGAAAAATGGTATCCCTTCCACTTTACTTGATTCAGAATAATCATAATTATATGAAACACCTTCTTGATTTGCATAATTTGTAACATTTTGAATATCTAAATAAAAAGAAAGCATCCATGTTTCAAATTGCCATATTTTATCTACTCTTAAATCTAATTGGAAAAATGCATCATTTCTTACTGAATTTGGCTCTCCATATATAGGAGAATATGTTGTTGAATCAGCATTATATATTGAATTAACAATAGGAGTTTTAGGGCTACCTGTCACATATCTTAATCTTGTACCAATTTGCCAACCATTACTTATCTTATAAGATGCTATCATTGTTAAAATATGTGTTTGATCATATCTAAATAAAGTCCAATCATCCCAATCGTGGTCTTTTCTTTCTGCTTTCATAATGGTATATGATATCCAACCAAAAAATTTACTACTCATATTATGTCTTAAAAAAATCTCTGCACCATAAGCTCGACCTCTACCATCATTATTAAAATTCTCATTAACTATTTCACCATCAATAATAACTTTTTTAGTACTTGTTACAGCTAAATCTCTTTGATCATTATAAAATAATTCAAATGACATATTAATAAAATCAGTAAATCTATATTCTGTACCAAGAGTATATTGAATAGAATATTGATTTTTTAAATCTAAGTTTCCAAATTTCCTATCAGTTTGATAATCTTGCGGAGGTTGATGAAATTGACCTATGCCACCTTTAAATAACAGTTTATTATTAAGCGTATAAATTGCACTAATTCTAGGATCAAGAGTTAATCTATTATTTTCTGAAGAATAATCAGATCTTAATCCAGTAATCAATCTAAGTTGCCCAAATTCAGAAATCAATTCAGTATAAACGGCAGGAAGAAAATAAAACATTGAATTCTTATCATAAATTCTTCCATAATCACTAAGAGAACCCGTTTCTCCCGTATTATGATTAGGCATTGAATCAGGAACAGTAAATTCATAAGTTGCCCAAGCAAGCCAATTATCCATACCTAAATTTAAAGTAAAATCTTTATTAATTTTATAGATAAAGTCTTCCCTCATTGTTGTAATATAAGAAAGTCCATTAATATCAATAAAATCAGAAATTTTAAATTTTTGACTTAAATATTGCAACCCCATAGAAAATTTAGATTTCATCTTTTTATTTATTTTATAGTCCCAAGCAATTATATTATCAATAAAAAATGTTGACATAGAAAATTCACCTGATAAACCAGGGTCACCAACAGGTTTATCAAAAAACAACTCAAAATTATCACTGGAACCAAAGTGAGTAAAACTTAATTGACTCTTTTTAGAAAAATTATAATCATATTTTAGTTGCCAGTCATAATAAACCGGTAATGCTCTTGCCACATCATTCATACTATCCGGTAAAATAAGAGGCAATATAGTATCAATATAAGACCTTCTAAAAGCAACCGCAACTGCTGATTTATCATCAATTGGGATATCAATCATTGCAGAAGTATCAATCAAATCAACATCAAGATATCCATGTATATTTTTTCTATCCTTTTTCGTTTTTAACTTTTTAGTAGTAACATCAACTATTCCACCTAAAGCTCTACCATACTTTGCTGAATAATTGCCTGGATAATATGAAACATCTTGTATTAATTCTGAATTAAAAACAGAAGTTAAACCGCCAAAGTGATACAACATTGGAACAAAATGACCATCTATAAAAACCCTACTATCAAGACCATTATTACCCCTGATAATTAAGGCTCCACTAAGGCCCCCGGCTCTTGAAACTCCAGGTAAATTTTGAACAACTTTTAAAGCATCTCCATTCGTACCAGGTATTTTCATTATTTCTTCCACAGAAATAGTTTCTTTGGTTACTTCTTTTTTAGCCTTCTTTTTTATAACAGTTAATTCATAAGGATTTAATAAATCTTGTGGAAGTGATATTTTAATATTAACCAACTTACCTTTTTTTATATTTTCTTTAGTTTCATAGCCTAAATATTTATCTTTAGGATCTATGATTATTTTATAGTCCCCATTTTCTAGATTTTTAAATAGAAATTTACCATTTTCGTCTGTAACTGTTTCAAATTCATCATCAGTTTCACTTATTAACCTAACCGTAACATAAGACAAGGGTTCTCTGTTTCCATAACCTAAAATAACACCTCTTATTGATTCATAATCTGCTTTTTCAATAATTGCCGTTTTTTCTTCTTTTGCTTTTTTTATTTCTTCTTTTGTGGCCTCTTTTTTATCTTTTATGACAAAATTATACTGATAGGTAATTCTTACAGGAACTTTTTTATCTTTATATTCGGCTGGAGTAAATTCAAATTTCTTAACTGCTTCAACAGCAGCTTTATTAAAATTTTCATTATCAGATTTTATAACTCCAACATTTTTTACATTACCATTTTCATCAACATCAATGAATAAAGTTACAATGCCTTCAACTTCTTGTTTTCTTAATTCTTCAGGATATTTTGCCTCTACAAATCTCTTTAAAATAGGATTTTTTGTTAATACTAGTGCTTCTTTCTTAACTATTTCCTTCTTAACTATTTCCTTCTTAGCTATTTCCTTCTTAGTAGGAGACACAGCGGTGCTGATGTCCTTACTACGCTTATCTTCGTCTTTTGGACGAGTCAACGCCTCGTCCTTACTACGCTTATCTTCGTCTTTTGGACGAGTCAACGCCTCGTCCTTACTACGCTTATCTTGGTCTTTTGGACGAGTCAACGCCTCGTCCTTACTGCGCTTATCTATGGCTTTTTTTTCTTTTTTATACCATTTATTAGATTTCACTTTATCAATTTTTGTATTATCTGCTGAATTATCTAATTTAAAATTATATGTATATATTAATTTTACTGAAATGGGAATATCTTTATATTCTGCAGAAGAAAATTTAAATTTATAAATTCCCTTTTTTATAGAGGATTCAAAAGATTTATCCGTAGATTTATAAAAACCATAAGATTTTATCTTACCTTTTGATGTTAAATTAATAAATAATTTTACTTTTCCTTCTTTTTTAGAAGACTTCATTGTTTTAGGATACAAAACCTTACCAACTTTTGTAATCTCAGGTTGTTTAGATAATTCTAAGCCAAATAAGCTTAATGATGACAATAAAATCAAAAATTTAATTATTCTACTCAAAGTATACTCCTTAAATAACAATATTTTAATATATTATATATACATAGATTTTGTCAATATATATAAAATTTTCACAAAAATAATGCTAAAAAAAGAAAGCAAAGCTTTACTTTTTCAAAATTTAGATTTAAAAGCTAAATTTTAAGTGTAACAGATATTTTATAGCTGTGAAACTAATATAAAAAAAGATTGACAGAGTAAAGCAATATCAAGTAAAATAGATTTTTATTGAGGAGTAATCTAAATGTATAAAAATATTACAGGAATGAAAGATATTATGCCAAACGAAATAAATAAATGGCATTTTGTAGAAAATAATATAAAAAAAGTATTTAAATTATATAATTACAAAGAACTAAGAACCCCTGTTTTAGAGTTTACTGCCCTATTTAAAAGGGGAGTTGGAGAGGGCACAGATATAGTAGAAAAGGAAATGTATAGCTTTAATGATAGAAATGGAAAATCACTTTCTTTAAGACCAGAAGGAACAGCATCTACTGTAAGAGCCTATATTAATTCAAAAGATTATGCAAATTCACCACTAACAAAATATTATTATATGGGAGAAATGTATCGTCACGAAAGACCTCAAAAAGGTAGATATAGAGCATTTAATCAAATTGGAGCTGAATTTTTTGGTCCATCTACTCCAGCATCTGATTTTGAAGTAATACAAATGGTTGAAGATATCCTAAAATCAATCAAACTAAAGGATTATAAGTTCTATATTAATAGCATAGGTTGTAAAAATTGTAGACCAAGTCATAAAAAAGCATTAGTTGAATATTTAACTCCACACAAAGAAGAATTATGTAAAGATTGTCAAAGAAGACTAGATACTAACCCAATGAGAATAATTGATTGTAAAATAGATGGTTGTAAAAGAATAGCAGAAAATGCACCTAAAATATCAAATTTTTACTGTGAGTCATGTTCTACACATAACAATGAGTTGCTCAGCTTGCTAGAAAACTCAAATATTAATTATGAAATTGATGAAAAAATAGTAAGAGGATTAGATTATTATGTTAAAACGACATTTGAAGTTAGAGTTTCTGAAAGTATTTTAGGTTCTCAAAATACAATAATTGGTGGAGGAAGATATAATAATTTAGTAAAAGAATTAGGTGGGCCAAATGTTGATGCAATAGGCTTTGGAATTGGAACAGAAAGGATAATACTTGCTCTTTCTGAAGAAATAAAAGAAACTCCACTTAACTATGCCGTTGTTATATTAGGGAAAGAAAGCCTCTCAAAAGCTTTAGAATTAGTTCATAAACTAAGAAATAAAAATTTTACTGTTGATATAGATTATAGACTAGGCTCATTAAAAAGCCAGATGCGGTGGGCAAACAAAAATAATGCTCAAAAAGTAATAATAATAGGAGAGGAAGAGCTTAAAAATAATATTTATATAGAAAAAAACATGCAAACATCTGAACAAATAAAAAAAACTTTTGATGATTAATAGATGAAAAGTAAAATAAGTTTTTTAAAATTTAATAATTATATTAATAGAAATTTATCAGAATACTTATCAAGTAAAACAGATAACAATATGACTGAAGTAATTGAACACATAAAAAATAATTTTGATAAAGATGAGGTTATTCCAACAATTCTTAATACAATTACTAATGATATAGAATCTAAAGATTTAATTATGTATTTAGACTTAATTAATTATTATATATCTATTGTTTCTGAATCAAAATTAAGTTCATTTAAAAATTTAATTTCAGAAAAGTTACAACATTTATTATCAATCATTTCTAAAACAGAAAATAGAAGTATCATATATCAATATATGATAGACTACTCTCCATTATACGATATCGAAATTCAAAAATTAAAAAAGAAATTTCCGATTGATAAGGAAATGTTTTTAAAAAAAGTAGTGGAATTAGCATCATCAAAAACCTATTTAAGATTTTTATTAATGTATGAAGTAAATGTATTTTTTTCTAAAAATGAGATAAATTATATGTGGTCTAATATATCTTCATACACATACAAGGAGCAGACATTATTCTTTCAAATTTTTATAAACTCATTTAATGAAAAAAATCAAAAGAAAATATTTAAATTCATTGCAAAGTCTTCACAAAGTACTATTTCTGCATTTATACCAACTTTAAATTTTTACTTTAAAGAGAAAGAGTTATACTTTAAAAATATACTATCAATAACAACAGAAGAATTTAATAATTTTCCAATATATCAAGTTAAAAATGGCTTATTTTCACAAACTAAAATATTTTTTTCTTCAAAATCTAATGAATTATTGTTTATTTCTGATTTTTTTGAATATAAAAAATATACTATTATAATAAAGGCAGATTTTAATTTAAATTATATTAATTCCAAAATAGTAAAACAACCAATGATTTTTAACAGAGGATTTTTTTCTAGAAATTATAAAAAAGATTTTCCAAATCAACTTAGAGTAGATCCAATTATAGCTACTGAAATCTATAAGGGCATATTATTTAATATAAAAGCTAGTAATTTAGATATTCCTATATCATTATTGAACTACTTTACATTTAGAAACACAATAAAACCAGTACAGTATCAATTTACAATTGAAAGAAATTTAAATATAGAAGATTTTTATGTAGGCAAGCATATCTTTAATCAAATTATTGAAAATAATTTACATTCTTTTATAGATTTAAATTATTTAATTCCTAAAAATATATCCTATAATAAAAAAGAAATAAAAGCTTTTATTTATTCACCTATGTTTAAAATAAAACTAGATAAACATATTAACAAAAACAAACTTAATATACTAAATTCTATAAGTCTATTTATAGAATTATCTAAATCATTAAGCAACAAAAAAAATATTATTAACTTTTTTATACTATTATATAAAAATATAAAGGATACAAGCAATAATTATATCGAAATCACCCAACTAAGTCATTTAATCTTATTTTATTTAAGCCACGAAAACGAGGTTAACAATTGAATAACAAAATAAAATTTTATATTTTTATTATAACTATTATTTTAGCTATATTACCTTCTTGTAAAAATCAATGCCAAATATTAGAAGAAAGAATTAAAATTTGTAAAGAAAATATAGATTGCAATAATAATGACTTAATTTGTACTGAAGTAGATAATGCTCAAAGCCTTATAAAAACTATTAATAGTAAAATTACAGAAGGAACAACTGATAAAAACGATATTGAAAATGCTTGCTCTCTTTCATTAAATAAAATTAATTTCAATGATTGTATAGATGCTCAGAATAGACAAAATGGAGATTGGCAAGATATAAAATACTTAATGGCTTATTTTGGTTTAGAAGGAGCTATAGATAAAGTTAATACAACAATAAAATTTGTCACAAATACAAATACAGATACAGATGTTAAATGTGGCTCTAAAATACTAAAAGAATACTCAGATATTCAACATTATCAAGAAACAATAAAATTTATAATGCTCAAAACATTTTCTGAAGTAATTTCCTTAATACAATTAAATCCAAATAGTGATTCTAATATATTTATTGGCAAAGATTATATTAACAATGAGAATTCACAATGTGATTTTAATAGTAATAATAGATTTAACATTAATTATAACAATTATGACTATATTTTTTGTTCTGAATCATCAGGATGGTTATCAGAAACCAATGTTACAAAATCAAACTGTGCTTTAACTAGGCAAGAAATATTTTTAATTAATTGGAAAAATATATATTTTGTAGATTGGTGCTTAAATAACTTTAAAAATAGTTATACTAATTGTAAAGAAGATGGTAATACTTATGATTGCATAGAAGCAGCTCATAACGAATGTTACAGTTTAAGAGAAAATTTTTTTTGTAATAGTACATATCAACAATGTAGTTCTGATTGTTTAGCATCTGGAATAAGAAACTGCAAAGAAACCTGTAAAAACAATTTTTTGGCATGTAAAGAAAATATTACTCAAAATAATAATTGTAAAATTAGATGTCAAATAGACAAATGTTCTTCAAAAACAGACTCAAATTATTTTTATGAATGCCTAGAGAGCACTAATGAGGATAACAAAAAAAATACTTATAGTTGCTGTAATTGTGAAAATCTTTGTACTCAAAAATGCAAAGATAATACTAGTTCAGATACATGTAAATCATGCAGAAGTCAATGTATAACAAATTGTACTCAAAATAATCAAATTGATATATCATGTTATAAAGATAATATTACAAAAATTGAAAATTGCTATCATGATAAAATAAATGAAAACCAAGAACAAGAATTTACAACTTGCATTAATGATAATGATGAAATATGTAATAATTCTTGTAACTACGACTCCTGTATATATAGTTGTTTAGATGAAAATTGTAAAGATGTTGAATGTTTTGAACGCTCTAGCCAAGAAAATGATTTTTTTGATAAAAAATCATGTAATCAATACTCTTGTTACTATAGTTGTCAAAAGCAATGCCAAACGATTGAAATAGATAATGATACTAGTAAAATCATGACCGTTTATAGAGAAGTAGATGATAATGAAATTGCAGGATCTAATTGTGATCAAACAGAGGTATTTACAATGGATGAAGCAAATAATAAATATTATAATTATTGCGTAATAGAGTATAGTATATCTAATTATTAGGAGGAAAAATGGGTAGTGTTTTTAAAGCTTATGATGTGAGAGGAATATATCCTAGTGAAGTTAATGAGGAGCTTGCATATAATATTGGTAGAGCATATGTAAAATTTTTAAATGCAAAAAGATTAATTATTGGAATGGACATGAGAGGTTCATCTCTTTCATTAACATTTTCTTTAATTGCAGGAATAAGAGATATGGGATGTAATGTTCAGTTTTTAGATTTAGTGACTACCCCCATAACATATTTTGCAACAAATTATTACAAGGCTGATGGAGCAATTATGGTTACTGCAAGCCATAATCCTAAAGAATATAATGGTTTTAAATTCTCAAGAGAAAACGCCATTCCAGTAGGAGCAGACAGTGGTTTAAAAGATGTTGAAAATTTAGTACTAGAAAATAATTTTGAAAATGCTAAAAATAAAGGAAAATTAACTAGAGTTGATAATATTTTAAGAAATTATGAAAGATTTATTATTTCAAACTTAAACCTAAAAAAACCTTTAAAGATAGTTGTTGATGCCTCAAATGGTATGGCTGGTTATGTTATTCCGAGGATATTTTATCAAGTGGAAAACTTAGAAATACTTGAAGTCCATTTTGATCTAGATGGTAATTTCCCTAATCATGAAGCAAATCCTATAAAAGATGAAAACTATAGAGACTTAGAGCTAGTAATGAAAGTTACTCAAGCTGATTTGGGAGTTATGTTTGACGGAGATGGTGATAGAATAGGATTTATGGATCATACACAAAAAATTATTCCAGCTGATATTATGACAGCATTTTTATCAGACCACTTATTACCCCAAGAAATAAGAAATAAAGAAGTAATATTTGATGTAAGAAGTAGCCGAGTTGTCGAGGAGGTTATTGCTAAAAATAATGGTATTGCAACCCTAAATAAGGTAGGTCATGCTTATATGAAAAAAACATTAAGAGAGCATGATGCAGTATTTGGTGGTGAACTAGCAGGCCACTTCTATTTTAGAGATTTCTTTTATGCTGACAGTGCTATCTTTACTTTTATAAAAGTATTAAATATACTCTCAAGTAATTTATTAAGTTTTCATGAATTAACACAAAGATACATGAAATATTATGGTTCAGGTGAAATCAACTTTAAAGTTGTAGACGCTACAGAAAAATTAAATAATATTATTGAATTAACTAAAAAAGATGAAAATGCTAAAATAAATTTAATAGATGGTTTAAGAGCTGATTTCCCAGACTATTGGGTTTCAATTAGAAAATCAAATACAGAACCTTTATTAAGATTAGTTGTGGAAGCGACTAACGAAACTACTCTAAAAGAAAAAACAGAATACTATACTAATTTAATTAATTCTTAGTTTATTTTGGAAGCAACTTCAACTTTGCAAAGCAAATTTTCCGTTGTAAATTTAGCTTTAAATCTAAATTTATTATTTATCTTTCATTAAGGCAATCCCCATACTTACTTTCAAACTCATATTTATGTATACTCTCTTCTTCTATCATATTTTTCCATAATTATTATTTATAAAACACATAATATAAGAACAGAATTAAATGAATTATTATAATAAATTTTAAATATTAAATAAATAAACTTCATTATTTCCACTTTGTTTAATTTTGGAGATAAATAAACAAGATTTTAAACACACAACTCTTGAAATTATAATTTAAATATATTATAATACCTTAGTTTTATTGAGGATAAGATGACTAAAACAATTCTAGTGATAGATGATGATGATAGCTTTAGAGAGCTACTATCAACCTTTTTAGAAGATGAAGGCTTTAATATCATAAAATTATCTAATGGCGAAACTGCAAATAAAGTTTTTATGGAAAATGATATAGATTTTTTTATAATTGATGTTTTGCTTCCAAGAAAAAATGGATTTAAAGTTGTTGAAGAGTTAAAAGATGCAATGGACTTTGTTGATATTCCAATTGTTATGATAAGTGGTTTTTATAAAGGATATAAACATAAGCAAGATGCTATAGGAAACTTTGGAGCATTAGATTATCTTGAAAAACCATTTGATTTTAATGCCGATTTAAAACCAATATTAATTAAAGTCTTTCAATCAGAATATCCAACACCAAGCTCTAACCAAGAAGGTGCATTAATAAATGATGATGATCTATTTGACTCACCTCTTGATATTCCCAATACACCACCTCTTCCCAATACACCACCTCTTCCCAATACACCATCTCTTTCAGATATACCTTCAATGAAAGATGAAGATGACTTTATTGATTTGTCAGATTTAAATATAGATCAAGAAATACCAGATTTTACTCCAATGAAAAAAGATTTAAATCAAATAGATTTTGAAGAAAAATCAGAAGTAACTACAGCATATATAGAAATGCTTAAAGAAAGTAGTAAAAAAATTGAAGGAGAGTTTAATTTAAGAATTGGTTTAGAGAATTCATTACCTGAACTATTAGCAAAACTATATAAATTAAATTTAAAAGGTGAACTATACATAAATGATGAAATAAATAATATAAAAAAAATTATCTATATTGAAAACGGAATTCCTGTTTTTATTAAATCAACTTTAGTATCTGAATGCTTAGGTAATATACTTGTCAAAGAAAGATTTATTACAACCAAAGACAGAGACTTGTCCCTAAGTCTAATGAAAAAAACTAGAAAACCACAAGGTAAAATACTTAGAGAAATGAAATGTATTTCATTAGAAAATTTAAAATATGGATTAACAAAACAATTAGAAACAAAACTTTTTGAAATATTCACTTGGAAAAAATTTAATTATAAATTTAAGAAAATAAATACAAAACTTAATATACCTCCAACAATATATGGAACAGACTACTCAATATCATATTTGATTTATAACGGAATCATGGAAGGATTTAGTATTGATTTTATTAAAAAATTTTATAAAAGAGATGGCAAAAAAAGAATTAAACATATCCCTAATTCTATTTTTGAATTTAAAGATGGTGAACTATTTGATGATGAACTTGATTTCTATAAAACCTTAGATAGAAATGAGTCCTTTTATCATATAGTAAAAAGAAATCCATCAGAAAAAGAAAAAATAGTTAAACAAATAATGGCTTTTTACTATCTTAATATGATTGATTTCACTTGATTTTTTTATAAATTACGATAAAATACAATTTTCAGGAGGTTTAATGAAACTGTTTTTACTTATATTACTTACTTCTTTTTTATTCTTATCATGTGATAATGAGAAGAATAATGATAAAAAAGAAGACAATAAATGTTCCAAAACAAATATTACAGGTACATGTGAAAATGGTAAAGTCTGTACCGATGGAGTATGCGTAACACCCGAAACTTGTAAAAATGAAGATTGCCCTACAAACTCCGAATGCGTAAACAACAAATGTGAATGTAAAACTGGTTATATTAATTTTGAAAATGTTTGTATTGCAGATATGTGTATTTCCCCTTCACCATGTACAGAAACTAATAAAACTGTTTGTAAGCCTCAAAAAGATGCTCCTTATTTTACTTGTGAATGTGATGAAAATTTTCACGCAGAAGGAGATAAATGTATTACAAATGAAGGAAATCCATGCCACCCTAATCCATGCTTAGATACTTCTCATACTTCTCAACATAAAACAAGATGCCTTTTAGATTCTCAGGATAATACAAAATTTACATGTAATTGTGATGTAAGTAATGATTACTATGAAGATAATGGTATTTGCTGTAAACAACTTTCTCATAATGAGGGTGGAACTTGTGTCTGCAATGAAAGCTATATAAAAAATCCAGCAGGAGAATGTGTTCCTGTTTGTACAGAAGATACAGTTGAAGGCTTTAACGGATATTGCGAAGATACTAATAAAATATGTGTTCAGGGGGTTTGTGTTGACAATAAATGTATTGGAGTTCAATGCCCTGAAAACAGTACATGCAGTACTCAAAATGGTCAAGCAGAATGTTATTGCAACACTGGTTTACACATGGACAACAACTTATGTTGTATGGAACATGCCTCAAATATAAACAATGAATGTAAATGTGATACAGGTTATACCTTTACAGAAGGCAAATGTCTTCCCGAAGAAGGAAATCCATGTGAGGCAACCCCATTCCCATGCAATGAAGAACTACATAAAAACAAATGTGTTGTTGATGATTCAACAACAGGATTTCACTGTGAATGCAACATTGGTTTCACTTTAGATAATCAAACAGGAAAATGTAAATTAACTGTTGTAGATACCTGTCCAGACGACTTAATTTGCTTAAATGACTACTGTGTTGAATCCGGAGATAGAGCAAACGAACAATGTTTAACAGATGATGACTGCCATGAGTTTAATGCATCTGCAACAAGCACCTGCAATCCCGATGTAGTGGGCGGTGTTTGTCTTAATTGTCAAACATCTTCTGATTGCCCTGCAAATACATTTTGCGAAGAAACATATCATACATGTAAAAATGAATGTGACTCCGACTCTGACTGCCCAAGTGGAAGATGTTCTATAAGATTAAATATGTGTTTAATTGCAACATGTACCACTGATGATGATTGCCAACATGGCTCTGTTTGTATTAAAGATAATGCCTCATCAAGTGGTATGTGTAAAAGAATACCATGTAATGAAACAGCATGTTCTGAATTTAATCAAAACGGAACCTGTGAAGCTGGTAAAACATGTATTTATGGTAAATGTGTTGATAGCTGTACACCCAATCCATGTACTTCCTTACCATTTAAAACAATTTGCAATAACAACAATGGTGTAATCTCATGTTCATGCGAGGATGGATATACAGAAAATACCGAAGGAAGATGCGAGCCTAATACCGTATCAGATTGCCCTGTAGGTTTTACATGTGAAAATGGATACTGTGCTGATAGAAATGATACAGGTTTTGTATGTGCAAATGATAATGATTGTGGAACTCATACTTCATGTTCAACACCAATGACACTTCCTGCTGGTAAATGTACTGGTTGCACTGTTAAAGCTGATTGTCCTCATGAAGGAACTGGCGAAGATGTATATAACCCATTTGAATGTATTGCAGGCTACTGTATAAAAACATGTAATGGTCAAGATGACTGTAATTCAGGTATGGAATGTGCTCCAGTAGGTAATTTGGGAACAGTTTGTAAATCGAAATCCTGTACAGTTTCAAGTGATTGTCCTTCGGGTTATATTTGTGACGGAAGCTCTCTTAAATGCGAAAGAATTCCATGTTCTCAGTAATAAATAGTTTAATTATTATTTCATAGCTTTTATTTCATATAAATCTATTGAGTAAATCGTTCAAACATTCTGTTTTCACTTGAATTTTAAGCTAAAATCTTAAAATTTAAAACAAAACATACAAAATATCTAGAATATAAAACTCCGATATGTTATAATATGCTGTTTTATTATTATGGAGGAGTATGAAAATTTTAATGTTCTTATTAATTTCAGTTTCAGTTTTAGGCTATTCAAGCAAAGCTTTTGAAGATATAGTTAATTCAGATAAATCTGATACAGAAAAAGTTAAAGCAGTACTAAAACTAGACAAAGAGCTAAAACAAGATGCTCAAAAAATAAATAATTTTAAAAAGAAATATATAAAAAAATATAAAAAAATTGCTATAGAAACCATGAAAAATAAGAATAAAAGTAATTATGATAAAATGAAAGCATGGGAAGACTTTACTAATATTTCAGAGGGTACTAAATTTTCTAAATCTGGTGCAAGAATGGTTTATAAATTCTCTAAAAAAGCCCTCCGAGACTTGGATAAAGAACTAAAAACAGAAGAACTAAAAATTGATAGAAATTACAAAAAAATAATTTATATATTAGATAAAATATTATCTCTTAAATTGAATAAAAAGAAAATAACTAAATACCAAAAAAGAAGAAATCTCTATGCAAGTAAGCTCAAATCCACTAAAACAGAAAGTAAAGATAAACGTAAGGACGAGGCGTTGACTCGTCCAAAAGACGAAGATAAACGTAAGGACGAGGCGTTGACTCATCCAAAAGACAAGCAAAATCAAGACAAAAAAGATAAAATGGCTAAAAAAGAAGATACTAAAAAAGTAACATCACATTTATCCCATAAGCACCCTCTTGCAGGA
>JAMOQH010000025.1 GCA_027064085.1 bacterium
AGGATTATAGGCTTCTGAAATTTGATTTATCAGGGTGCTGTAGTTATTTGTTGGTTTATTTGTCATGTTTTTCCTTTTTGTTTGTTATTCAATTTCAATAAATTCATCAAATCCCTAATCATTGTCATTAAATAATTTTAATTTCTTTAAATACTTTTCAAATATCATTTTCTTAATTTAACCTTATTTTCTTTATATAAACACTATCTTTTCTCAAATCATCAAGCTTTATTTTATTATCAACAAGTTTCAATTTATCAATAACATCATACATTTTAATTCTTTTAGGATCCTCACTTATCATTCTTTCAGATTTAGTCATTATTTTTTCTATTGCTTTATCTGTTTTATCTCCAATATCAATAAGTCCAATAAATTTGTAATAGTTAGAGGTATCTTTAAGTTCTTTTTTACCATTAATTAACTTTACTGCATCCATTAAAATCGAATCTTTTTGAGCTGCAGCATAATAATCACCTTCATTAATTGGAATAATTGCTTTTATTTCAACAATAATTTTTTTATTTTTTATCCATATATCAAAACCATTTGTATTTGGTTTAGTTGAATTAATATTTTTTATTAACTTTTCATATTCTTCATTTGTTAAACTTATGAATTCTTTTATCCAATCAGCAAATGCCAATGTTATTTTTAATGTTAAAACATTATTAATATCTGATACGGCTGATTTTAATTGTAATAATTGCTCTTGTGTAAAACTTTCAATATAATTTTTATCCACTTTTGTAATAGATGATAAAAACTTATTAATTCCAAGTCTCAACTCCTTTTCTCTATTATATATTTCCATATTCCCCTTAAAATTTAAACAATCAGGTTAAATTTTCTATTTTCAAGACCAATGGGCTTGAAAATCCGTGTAAAACTGCGTAGGGGCAAGTCTTGTACTTGCCCTATAGCAGGTTGAAACGGCCCATTTACCAATCAGCCTCTAAGTACTTCTTCAACTGTCCCGTATTTAACACATCATAAGCAATCATTTTATTTTTCTGCAATGGAGCGATATTTTTGCCAACTCCACTATCCAAAATAGGATTATAGCCATCTGCCAAAAGTTTATCTACTTTGATTTTAAATTCTTCTATTTCTTTAAGTTGCAAACGGATTTTTTCTTTTTTATTTTGAGCATCTGCACTATTATTATTTTCAAGATTAAGTTGTTGATTAATCAAGTGGGATTTTCTATTTTCAAGGTAAACTGATTTTAAAGTCATTAATTTATCTCGGCTCCACTTATAAATTATGATATACGCATCAAAGCCCTGCTCTTTACCTGTGGTAATATGCCAAATAAACGGGGTTTTAGGTAGATACATAAATAAGTTGAGATGCTCGCTAAAGTCTTTAAAAAAGTTATTATTTAGATAATCATTTAAGTTTTTGCCAAGTAATATATCAAGTTCTGAAAATTGAGCATCAGTAAAGCCCTTATCATGAAATTTTTCTTGTAACTTTTCATATATTGTTTTAACTCCACCTGCTTTTACCAAAGGAACTATGCCATTATCTTCTTCATTTAATATTTCTCTAATTAAATCAGCCAAAAATTCCAAAGCAATTTTATTCATTCTCTGTTTTGGTACTTCTTTATACTCTTCTTTAAACCAATACCATACATTTATAGGGTTTATTTTATTTTTCTTACAAAATTCTTCTAAATCATTATTAGATTGATATAAAGTATCAAATTTTTTCATTATCTCAGATTTTCTCTCATTAAGACTTTCATCAATAGGTAAATCCTGAATATATTTAAGTAAATTCCCCTCCTTCTGCAAAGCAGAAAAGTGGAGGGGTGCAGAGTCGAGATGCTTCGGCTCTGTGGGGTGGGTAAAAGCTTCCCTCGCCTCTTCAATTATAGGTAGTCCCCCAATGCTCTCCCCTTCTTTTTCTAGCACCATTTCTATATCTTTTTGGGTTAAATCATAAATTTCAAAGACCTTTTCGTTAATAATTGCTTCGTTTATTAATATTTCTGTTAATAAATAGTTTTCGTAGTTCAAATAATCTTTTATTCTGTCTTTTAGCTTGTTTTTTGTATCAAAAACATAAATAGGGGATTGTTTGAATAAGGGTTCTATTATGGAGAATTCTGTAAGGTGTTTTTTTATGTTTATATTTCTTTCTGCTAAATTAGAAAGGAGTTTTTCGTTTTCGTGGGTTGGGATAACAAAGGGGATTCGTTCAACATCTCCCACTGTGGTACTAACTGTTGGATTTAATGAACTTACAACATATAATAATAATTTTGAATTTAAAATAGTTAAAGTAAAATATCTTAAACTATCATTATTTAAGAATATTGATCTGGAAGCACTATCAAATATTGAGTTAATATCAAGAACCCTATAATTAACCCCTTTACTTCCAACAGAACTAAAAGTAATTCCTTTTTGAAAATAATATTTTTGATTTCTTACAGATGCCCCTTTTTTATTTTTTATTTCTAATCCATTGTTTTCCCAATTAATTACAGTCCATAAATTACCATACCATTTATTAAAATTTCCACCTTTGGCATAAAAAAACCATTTATTTTTATTTTCTATAATTTCCCAAAAAAATCTTAAAAAACGATTATTATCAGCACTCGTTAACCCCTCTGCAATTTTAGCATTTTCTTTTAAAATAGCCACCCCAAATTTCTCTCTAAATTCATCACTAATCCAATAAATAAAAGGCCATGATTTAATGATTTTAAGTTTGGATTGTTCTATTACATAATTATGTTTGTTTTCTTTTCCTGATATATAATCATCAAGGGCTTGTCCTAAAACTTTTTTTTCTTCTATTGAATTTCTTCTTTTATCTGAGAGTTTAATAAATAAACTTTTATTAACTAATTTTTGTTTTGAAAGAATATATAAAGAAGGATATATAACACCAATATTAAATATTCCAGATGTTGGATACTGAACTAATATATTTATATGTGTTTTATTCAAAATAAACTTTCTTACATCTTCAAAGCTTTTAATAAACATAAAAGTATCAGGATGTATCAACGCCATCTTTCCATTTTCATTTGTCAATTCATAACACCTTTTAATAAAGGTAGCATATAAATTCATGTGGAAATCATATTTTTTAATAGATTCCCCTCTTGGGAGGGGTGCAGAGTCGAGATGCTTCGACTTTGTGGGGTGGGTTTTATAATTATCATTAATGAACTTCTTTAAATCTTTCCCAAATGCAGAACTATCTGTATAAGGTGGATTTGCAGTTGCAATATCATATTTTTGTGTAATTAACTCCAAAAAAGTAACAGCATTTTGGGTTTTACTTGCTAAAAAGCTATTATTACTACTAGTTGCATAATCTTTTATTGTTTTTTTAAGGTTTTTAAAGAAATTTTTCCTAAAATTTGTAAAATCTTTCTTTTCTTTAACTACAAATAAATCTTTTAAACCTTGCTTATTCTTTTCTCTCCCTTTTAAGTCATCAACATAACTATCAAATCTTTCATTTACCCTAATAAGAGAACCAAATTTATGAGCATTTCTTAAATCACCCCAAATTATTTCTATTAGGTTTAATTGTTCTGGTGTTAATTTATCATCAAAAATACTTTTTACACTTTCAAATTCAGGCAAATAAAAGTCAGAAGAAACTAAATTAAACTTTTTAATTTTAACTTTTTTATACTTTCGCTTTGCTTTAATATATAAACCTAATTGAGCTAATTGTATTGCTCTATCATCTAAATCTATACCATGCAAATTATTTTCAATAATTAATTGAGGAATATCATCTTCATCTATATCATCTCTATCATAATTTTCTATTTGGTCCAAATAAAGCTCATAGAAAAAATCAAAAGCATATAATAAAAAATTCCCACTTCCACTAGCAGGGTCAATTATCTTTATATCC
>JAMOQH010000026.1 GCA_027064085.1 bacterium
GTTTTCCTGTATCACAACCTGTTTCTGTACAAGTTTTTTCTTCTCCTGCACAAGAATACAATAATGCAGTTAAAGATAAAATCATTACTAATATTTTTTTCATTAAGCCTCCAGTTTCTATTTATTATAGAAAAAACAAAATTACAAGGGGTTATATCATAATATATTATTATTTTCAAATTATTCATGTTAAATAGATAAATCATTCAAATGGAGAAAATCATCATAATACAAAGAATTTAAATTGAATAAAAACTCCAAATATGATATTAAAGAGTTGCATTTTTAGGAGTTAAAATGAAAGTAATAAAACCTTATTTTATAATAGAGAGTAAAATAAATTCGGAAGAAATTTTAAAACATATTGAAAAGGCTGGAAGAACGGCTTACAAATCAGAAGATAAAATAACAGAAGAATCTGCAAAAAAATTTATTGCTAAAATAATGAATTTTAAGCATGAATCAGTGATAGAACATTATTCTGTTACAGTAAGGGTTATTTGTGATAGGGGAGTTACACATGAAATAGTAAGGCATAGATTAGCTTCTTATACTCAAGAATCAACGAGATATGTAAATTATTCAAAGGGTAAGTATGGTTCGGAAATTACAGCAATTGAGCCTGTTTTTTGGGATACCGATAGTGTGAAATATAAAATATGGCATTCGGCTATGAGGTTTGCAGAAAAAGCCTATATGGAGCTACTAGAAGAGGGAGCTACTGCGCAAGAAGCAAGAAGTGTTTTACCAAATTCTCTAAAAACTGAAATTGTTATGACTATGAATTTAAGAGCGTGGAGACATTTTTTTGAATTGAGATGTCATAAAGCTGCACATCCGCAAATGAGAGAAATTGCTTTGCCTTTACTTAGCGAATTTAAAAAAAGAATTCCAGTTATCTTTGATGATTTGATTTTTGATTAGCAACTTCAACTACCTGCAAGCAGGTATTTTCCGTTGAAAAATAAGCTAAAATCTTATTTTTAGGAGATATTATGGATATAAAAAATACAAAACTATATAAAAAACATGAAAAATACCTTGTTTGGACTAGGCAAAAAGTTCCTTTAAATGATTTTTCAGGTTTAGATTTTTTAGAGAAACTTGATTATGAGTTTGAAAAAACTCCAAATTTTAAACCTTTAATAAAGGAAAATATTAAATATATTGCTATTCATCATGCTGAAATAGACAATGGAAACCGTGAGTATTATCATTGGCTTCACAAAGCTTATTTTGGTTGGGATGCCATTGGTTATCACTTTGTAATTGGTAATGGAAAAGACGGACTAAGTATTGACGGTAAAATTGAAGAAGGGAGAAGTTTGAATTATCAGGGAGCTCATGTAAAAAGTGTAAATCATGAGTCTATTGGTATTTGCCTTGTTGGTAATATGGATAATTATAGGCCAACAGAAAAACAATATGATTCTTTGATTAGTCTTGTAAAAAAGTTAATCAGTAAATATGATATTGACATTTCAAATGTTCGTGGTCATAATGAGTTTAAAGGGGTAACTAAAACTTGCCCAGGTAAAATGTTTGATTTAGAAGAATTTCGTAATATGCTTAAGGAGTAGTTATGAATCATGACCATCATATGGAATTTGAATTTTTTTCAATTCTTTTTGCAACATTTAAGATTATTGGTCTAGTTTTTTTATTTATGATCCTTGTTGAATTTTTAGAATTAAAATATTCTGATATATTTAAAAAATATTTAACACATAACAAATTTAGTCAATATGTGTTTTCTTCTTTTTTAGGTTCAACTCCTGGTTGTGTAGGGGTTTATGCTGTTGATACATTTTATATGGCTGGAATAATAGGCTTTGGTGGAATTATTGCCGCCACAATTGCAACTTTTGGAGATGAAGCATTTGTCTTATTTGCAACTTCTCCTAAGACAGCTTTAATTTTGGGGGGTCTTACTTTTATTTTAGGGATATTTGGTGGTTATTTAGCTACATTAACAGAAAAGCTATTAAAATTAACTTTTAAGCCTGCATGTTGTATAGAGCACCATCAAGGACATGAGAATAATATAGATTTAAAGCATTTTTTCAAGGCTCATATTTGGAAGCATGTTTTTATGAAGCATATTCCCAAAATATTTTTATGGTTATTTTTCTCATTACTAATAATCTCATTTTTAAACGAATATGTTCATCTGTCAGATTTGATTTTTAAACATCAGGTTGCAACAATGTTTATTGCTGCTCTTGTGGGCTTGTTACCAATTAGTGGTCCGAACTTACTATTTATGACTCTTTACCTACAGGGGTCAATACCATTTTCAATATTATTAGCTAATTCAATTATACAAGATGGTCACGGACTACTTCCCATTATTGGTTATTCTTTGGAAGATGCATTAAAAATTAAGGTTTTTAATATTATTTTTGGATTAATCATTGGATTTATATTGTTTTTTATTGGTTTTTAGTTTGTTGCTTCAACAAGATTACACTTTTTGTGTTCATGATTGATTTATTTGCAATATTATCTGTAATTTTATTTTGGGGATTCCAGACTAATAATATAATTTTTGCAATAATATTAATTATATTTTTAGGATTTCCATTATTCATAAATAGTAAAAATAGTTTTAGTTTTTCATTATTTAAATTTGCTTCTCTTATTAGTTATTTTTTATTTTTTATTGTAATATACTATTATTTAAATAATAACACATCTTTTTTTCTTGGAGGGGTACTAAAATGGTCTCCCTTAATACTATTACCTCTTGTTGCTCTTGAATTATATAGTTACGACAAGAAAATACTAATCAAGTCTCTATTAATTTTTGTACCTAATGATAATAAAAAAGTTAAAATATTATATTGTTATATCTTTCTGGTTGTACTTGCTGCATCATTAGGAAAAAAGGGATTAATTTTTTATGTTTTTATATCAGTATTTTTTGCTATTCTTTTATTTTTTATAAAACCTAAGAGATATAGATTTACAACTTGGCTAATTATACTTGTTTTACTTATGTTCTCTTCATTTATTATACAAAATGGGGTATCTAATTTACATAAAAAGCTTGTGGATACAATGATTAATTTTTTAATGGGTATTGATAGTAATAATATTGATATTTCAAAATCATCTACAAGGATAGGCAGTATTGGTAAATTAAAACTATCTGATGAAATAGTTTATAGGCTTAAAGCAGATAGAAATAATTATCCATGGTATTTAAGAGAAGCTACATATACAAAATATTTTAATGGAGATTGGGTTGCACCAGAAAGCAAATTTCTTAACTTTAATGAAGACCTTTGTTCATATAAATTTAATGAAGAAGAAACACTAAGAGCAACTTTGTTTGGTGAATTTAAAAAGCTTTCTATTTTGCCATTGCATACAAGAATAAGTAAAGTGATTAGAAGAAAAAATAAGGAAACTTTTAGTAAAAATGAACTAATGGTCGTAAAAAGAGAGGGGGTTGAAACAAACTCTATTAGTTTTGAATATTATAAAAGGAATATTTCCTGTTTGGATAAAAAATTTACCCGTAATGATTTGGCAATTCCTAAAAATGAAAAAATTTATATTGACTTATTTATAAGAAAAGCCAGATTAACTTCAAAAACTCCGGTAATGACAGTATTAAATAGGCTTAATTTAATTTTTAATACCAAATACAGGTATTCTTTGGATTTTAAGAAAGGGAAAAAAATAAAATCTCCATTAGGTAGTTTTTTACTTGAAAGAAGGGCTGGACATTGTGAATACTTTGCAACAGCAACAACTCTTATTTTAAGAGAACTTGGTATTCCTGCAAGGTATACAGTTGGATATTCCGTTCAGGAGTATAGTGAATTAGAAAATGCTTTTATTATAAGGCAAAGGCATGCTCATGCTTGGGTGAGGGTATTAGTTAATAATGAATGGTATAATTTTGATACAACTCCATCTTCTTGGTTAGAGATTGAAAATAAGAAATTTGCTTTCTATTATAAAATATATGATTATTTATCATATATTGAATATAAGTTTAAAAGCTCTTCAATTTGGAGCTTTATAAAAAATAACTATCAATATAGTATCGTACTTTTAATTATTATTTTTATTGTAATAAGATATAAAAATAGAAATAAACAAAATAAAAATAAACTTATTATCAAGAAAACTTCAAAAATATTTAAAAAAGTAGATAAAATACTAAAATCAAAGAAAATTATTCGTAATAAAGATATTCCAATTGAAATTTGGTTAAATAATTTAAGTAAACAAGATAAGGATTTAATTAGATCTGTTGAATTACATGAAATAATTAGTTTATATTACATAGTTAGATTTAGTGATAAGGAAGTATCTAAAAATGGTTTAAAATTAATATATAGAAAAATAAATACTTGGAAAAAGCTATTAAAAAAGTAATAAACTATTTATATTCTCCAGAAACATATCTATCTTCAATTCTTAACCATGATTCTATACTTCTTTCAAGATATAAGGCATATTCTGGATTATCCAGTTTAACTAAAACTTTATCTTTTCCATTTTTTAGAATTGCTCTTACTTTATAGCTATAAGTGGTGCTATTTTTATTTTTATGAATATATTCTTTCACATATATTTGGGATATTTTATCTGATATAAAAATTTTCATTGGAAAGTGTGGCAACGGTTTAGATTTAATAATTATACTTTGTTTTGTAACATTAATATAAACTTTGTTTATTATATCAATCAGCCCGGTATAAGCTATTGCAATAGCAAATAAAGTGAATATTAATGCCGTTGGGTTATTACTTGAACCATACGATAATGCAAAGAGTGACATTATAATAGCAATAAAAATGGATATAAAACCTGATTTTACATTTAATTGAGTTTCTATATGTAATTTTGAGCCAGTATTTTTAACAATTATACCATTTGGTGCAATAATACTAATCTTTTTTCTTGCTTTTTCTTCTTGATTTAGGGTTTTTATTTGCCTTATTGTATGGCAATTTTCGCAATATCCTATGTTTTTTTCTATATTTAATCTTTCTTTTTTTAGTGGCTGTTCACATACTTTGCAAATAATCTTATTATTCATTTCAGCCCTTGATACTGTTTTTTTATAATTTAACTCAAGATTACTATTGATATTATCAAATGTTTTAGGTTGGGTATCAAGTAAATTTGATGTAAAAATATCTTCTTTTTCCATTTTAAGTGTTGTTGGTTGTAAATCATTTTTAGGTTTAATTTCTACTTTTACCGAACCCCCCAGTTCACTTAATTTATGCACAGTATGGGCAGGTTTTTCCTGCTCTAAAGGTTTTTCTGTTTCTAAAATATCTGTTTGTTTTGTGGGATTTTCATGTGTTTGGGAGTTGGTAGCCTCCATTTCAGGATCAGTACGGGAGCTTACTGCTACATTATGGGTTTCATATTTATCGTAATGTTCAAAAACCTTGTAAAATATTTTTAAATCCCTGTCATAATCATTATTGTAAAAAAAATCTGTTATAGTTTTATTATCTTTTAATTTATTTAATTCATCTTCTATTTTTGATGTTCCTTCCCAGTCCATATCTTTTATTTCTTTGTATTTTTCAACAAATGCTTCATTGTCATTAAAAATATCTTTAACTTTATGAACTTCTTTTCCATTAATTATTTTTTCTTCTATTGATTTAAATCTATAATTTAGCTCTTTCATAAAACTCCTTAATTCTATTCATTTTCATCATAAAATGCTAGATCGTTATCAATATTATATTCAAAAGGTACAATTTTATCTTGTATATTTAAATATTCTTCAATTTGGTATTCTAGATAACTTGCTATTTTAGGATTTCTTGTTTTAAGTAGTAAAATATGTTTTTCTCCTTTTAATATGGCTTTTAATGCATATTTATCAAAATAATTTTTTTTATCTGAATAATCAGTGTCTGCATCTAATTCTCTTTTCCCTATTTTTTTTACATAGAGTTGTTCTAGTTTTTTAAGGTTAATTTTTTTAGTTGCAGATAATCCAAAAGGTTTATGTCCTACAATTAGAAAATGCTCATTTATTTCTATATATTGCCTAGGAATAGCTACTGCAAAAGAGAAAAATATACCGCCTATATATATCAAAGTTTTAAGAATGCTATTCATTTCTATTCCACCTGTTATTATAATTGAAGCTGGAATTAAAGAAATTAAAAAAAGCAAACTTAATAGAATAAATTTACCTTTTTTAGAAGGCATTTTTACTAAAAATTTATCTTTTTTTATTATTACATCTATATTTCTTGGTGCTTCTAAATTCTCTTTAATACTATGTTCTGGTTCTTTCATAAAAATAGTTCTTTCTCTATGGCATTTTTTACAATATGCCTTGTTTCTTGTTGGATCCATATTTCTTAAGCTTAGTGGAGTGTTACAAGTACCACAAACAGGTATTAAAATTAAATTTTTTCTAGGTTTAATTGTGGAGTATGTGCTTTTAATTTCATTATTATTAGAACTATCCTTTAGTTTGTCTATTTCTTCCTGAGTAAAGTTTACTTTATAAAAAATTTTTTTATTAGTTTTTGGGTCATCTCTGTAAAAAAAATCAATAATTTCATTATTTAGTTTAGACTTTCTTAATTCTTCATTAATTTTCTTTCCTAAGTTCCAATCAGAAGGTGCAATTGCTTTATAAGTATAAATAATGACTTTTTGCGTAGTATTAATATTTATTGCATTATAAATATTTCTTTCTATTTGAGAGATTAATTTATATTTATTATTTAATAATTGCATAAAACTCCTATATTAAGTTTAAATATTTTAAAATATTATAGTAAATATATCAATATTTATTCATATAAAGTAAAAAATAAGTAAAAAACTAAAATTATTCTTGATATTCTTTATAAAATACACTATTTTTATCCTATGAGGATTGCATATTTTTTTAACAAAGCGATAAAAAGTATAATTAGGAACATTTCATTGAATCTATTTTTGATGTTTATAATAGCTGCGTCTTTAATTATACTAAATCTTTTTTTATTAATATCATATAATTTAAATATTTTTTTAGAAAATCATTCATCAAGAGATATGATTATTTATTTAGAAGTATTAGCAGAAAGTAAAGATATTAAAACTTATCAAGACAAAGTAAAAAAACTTTTGCCTGATATTCAAACAATTAAATATGTAACAAATAAAGAAGCGTTAAAATCTTTTAAAAAAGAATTGGGTAAAAACGGAGATTTACTAGAGGGATTGGACGCGAATATTTTACCTTCTTATTTTAAAGTAAGGTTTTCAAAACGATTAAAGTTATCTAAAACTTTAGTAAAATCTATTACGGATTTATTTTTTGTTGATAGTTTATCTTATGGTAAAAAAACTTATAATAAAATAAAAAAAATTAGAGATGTTTCAACTTCATTATCTTATTATATTTTAATTTTTATAATCATAATAACAATATTCACAATTTACACTACAATTAAACTGACTATTTATTCAAGAAAAGAAGAGATAGAAACTTTAGAATTAGTTGGTGCTACTCAAGAATTTATAATTTTTCCTTTTTATATTGAAGGAGTATTGCAAGGTATTATCAGTTCAAGCCTTGCTTTATTTATTTTGTATATAATATATTCATTTTCATTATCAAATATAGCAGAATTATTACCTATTGGTATTTCGGGATTTCAATTTTTGCCTATTTCATATATTTTTATTAATCTTTTTGTAACAAGTTTTCTTGGTTTGCTTTCTTCACATATTTCAGTTGTTAAATTTTTAAAGATATGAAACTATTTTTATTCTTTTTAATTGCTATAAACATTCAAGCTGTTTCCATTTTAGATAAAGTAAAAAATTTGGATTATAAAATATCTAATATTTCAAAATCTATAGATAAAAGTAAAAAAGATATTATTGAATTAGAAAAAAAACTAGAAAATAGTAAATTAAGAATTAGAAATCTAAAAAATAGTAATAAAAAATTAGAAATTATTATAAAAAAAAGAGTTAAATACTTATTTAAAATACTTAATGGAAATAATTTCTTGCAATTAATTGATTCTAAAGATGCTTTAAGTGTAGAGAGAAAAGAAAAGTTTTTTAAAATTGTAATAAACAATGATATTAATTTAATAAGAAACTATTTAATAAAGTTAAAAGAAATTAATAAAATTATTGATTTATATGAAAATCAAATTAAAGAATTAAAAGAAAGGCAACTAAAACTTGAAATTCAAAAAAAGGATTTTATAAAAGAAAGGAATGAAAAAAGAAGATATATTATAAAAGTTAAAAAATCTAGAACTTTAAATAAAAAATTAAAAAATGAAAAAAAAGTGGTTTCTAATAAAATAAATAAAAAATTAGTAACTAGAAATTCTTATTCTGGTTTTTTAAGAATGAAGGGTAAGTTGGATTTTCCAGTTAATTCAAAAGTTTATAAGTGGTATTATGTTAGGTATATAAAGTCTAAAAAATATTATGATATGCACAAAGGATTAACTTTTAAGGTGCCAATAGGAACAAGAGTTCATAATGTTTATAAAGGAAATATTGTTTTTGCAAATTATATAAAGGGTTATGGGAAAACAGTAATTGTTTCACATGGAGGTGGTTTTTATAGTATTTATATGCATTTGAGCAAAATATTAAAAAAATCAGGAGAAAAAGTTGAGGACAGGGAGGTAATTGCTTTGAGTGGAGATACGGGCTCAACTGAATATCCTAAATTATATTTTGAAATAAGAAAAAAGAAGAATCCTATAAATTTAAATAAGTGGTTTAATGTTAAAAAATAAATGGAGTTATTATGAATGTTGTTAACATGTTTAAAAAAGGTCTTGAGCAATTACAACGAAAAAAAAGAATTAGAAATTTAAAAAATGAATTGATATTAAAAAGGGAGGAATTATCTAAATTATACTTAGATATTGGTTTTAAGATTAGTAATATGGATGTTGAAAAATTTGCTGATTTTGAAGAAGTAAATTCTATGAAAAATGTTTTAAGTATTATTGAGAAGTTAGAACAAGAGAATTTAGAATTAGAAGAAAAAATTGATATAACAAAAGAGGATTACAATCATCAAATTGATTCTTATACTCCTTTAATAGCGGAACTAAAAGAAAATCTTTCTATTCCTCAGAATAAATTAATAAAACTTAAAGAAGAGTCTTTAGAAATAAAGAAAGTATTAAAAGAATCTAAAGATATATTAAAGGAAAAAGAAGGTATTTTTAAAGATACTCAAGAGAGATTAGACAATAAATCAGAAGAAGATGGATTAGATGAAGATAAAATATTAATTTTAGAAAATGATTATAAAAGATTACAAAAAGAGTTATTAGAAATTACACATGATTTTGAGACTAAAACAGATGAATATAATGCTCTTAAAGAAAATATAAAAGTTGTAACAGAAGAAATAAAAACAGCTGAGGAGCAAATTAATACATATAAAAAAGAGATTGGTAGATTAAAAAAAGAGAAAATCAGGGAGATTGATGCAATAAAAAAGATTATTTCTACAAATAAAAACTCAGTTATAAATCGTAATAAAGAACTTGAAGGGATTTATAAAAATATTGGAAATTTATCATTTTCTAAAAATATTTTACCAAATGAATTTGTAGGTTTTTATGAAAAGATAGATATAATTAATGAAGAAATTGATGAAATAAGTAAAAATAGGCAAAGTCTTGCTGTTGAAATTGATAAAACAGATAGTATGGTACTTTTTAAGTTTTTTTCTATGATGTTAGTGTTGGTTGCTATTATTATTTTAATAATTTGGGGAGTAATTAGTTTTTCTAATAGTAATGAAAAGAAGGGCGTTTTAGATAATCATAAAACTAAAATTAATAATATTTCTTGTAATAAAGGAGAGATATTAATGAAGGTACCTAAAAAGTTAAAAGCCCCATTTTCAGTTAAATCAAGAAATTTGTTAAGTAAGATTAATAAAGAAGGTGATAATATAAAAGTTGTGTTTTCTGCTGATTTAGAAGATAAAAAAGATGAATACAATTTACATATACTAAGTTCAGGAAAAGAATTTACAGAATATAAAATAAAAACTAAAACTGATGATAAGAAGTGTTTAAAGTTTTATTTAAACAAGGATTAATTTATTTGATTTTTGAATTATGATATAGAATTTGTAATTTAGTTTTAAGTGATTTATTGTATATTTTGTTTTTTATATTTTTCTTTTTCAACTTCCAAGATTTAGATTTTTTGGATAAATCATCGTATAATTGCCATTTATAGTTATAATTATTACCATCAATAAGTTTTATTCCTTTTAATTGGTTTTTAGTGTAATTTAAATCTTTTATCTCAGATATTTTCTTGTAATTTATTTTCATTTTATCGATTTTAGATTGGTCTATTAATTTTAAAACTAAAGTATAATCTTTTATACTTTTAGATAATTCTTTTTGTAATTTAATAGCATTATTAAAGTTTTTATCAATAATTTTATCTAAAGCATTAATTACTTTTTTATTTTTAAATAATTTATTATGCATTTTAGATAAACCTGCTTGAGTTAACCTATAATTAATAGTTGTATATACTTTTTGTTGAAAAACATTTTGTATAAAGAATAACATGATAAAGCTGACTATGGCAGCAATAAGAGGTGTTGAAACCCAACCTGATGCAATTTTACCTAGTGTTCCATATTTTATATTTCTTCCACCTTTTGCTAAGCCAATACCAATAACAGCACCAATAACTGTTTGAGAGCTTGAAACTGGTACAAGAGGAATTGTAGGAAGTCCATGAGTATAAAGCCAATGCTCCAAGCCTTCTGATGAAAATAAAAATAACACTATTGCTTGGCTTAATACAACAATTAGTGCTGCAACGGGAGATAATTTAACTAAACCATCACCAACAGTCATCATAACTTTTTTAGAGTATGTAAAAACACCCACCCCAATAGCTAAACCACCAAATGCAAATAATATTTGAATACTTGTTAAGTTAAATAATCCATAAAAAGATAAATCTTTAAATGGAGATACATCAACAAAAACTCCCATAACATTTGCTATATTATTTGCTCCTAGACTATAAGACGCCAAGGCCCCAATAACAATTAGCCCAATTCTTGTAAGCATATCTTGTGTTATAATATGAATGGATGATTTTTCTATAATTTTTTGCATTAATTTAAAAACTATTACTGAAATAATTGCTGCTAATATAGGAGATGCAAGCCAAGATAGCATAATTTTTGTTAATGAATTGTAGTCAGTAACAGAATTACTAAAAAAGTTCCAGCCAATAATTGCACCAACAACTGACTGTGATGTTGATACGGGTAATTTAAGCTTAGTCATCCATGCAACAGTTATTGCCGCGGCAAACGCAACAGTAAAAGAACCTGCAATTGCATTAACTGAGCCTAGTTTACCCAGAGTATGAGCGGCTCCTGCTCCCCCAATGATGGCTCCTAGCAAAATAAATACAGAGGCTAATATTGCGGCTGTTTTAAATTTGACCATTTTAGAGCCAACTGCCGTACCATAAATATTTGCAGCATCATTTGCTCCTAACGACCATCCTAAAAATAATCCACTTGTTAAAAAAATAAAAAACATAATTTCCTTTAATTTTTATATTGATCTTTTAATTACAGATATTGAAATTCTCTCTGACACATCTTCTGCCATATCTGAAATTCTTTCTATTGTATGAGTAAAAAATCTTAAATGTTGTTTTTCTGCTAAGTTTAAATTTTCTGATCTAAATATATTTGTTCTTAATTCTGTTGTGATTTTATCTACTTCTGATTCATAAAAGCTTACTTTAGTAATATAATCCTTTACCATAAGAGAGCTAACAAAGTACGCTCTTGCTGCAAGGACTAAATTTTCAACAGATTTTGTTGTTTGTTCTGTTAAGTTTATGTAACCTTTTTTAAATTCTTCTGGAATATTTGGTAGTTCTATAGAAAAATTATATAAGACCTCTTTTGAAGTATCAATTATTTTATCAAGATTTTCTAGTAATCCTAGCACATCTCCTCTTGATTCAGGCATTAAAGAATATGTGTATAATTCAATTTCAACATATTTTCTGTCTTTATCTGCATTATGCTCTTCTTTTGTAATTTCTTCAATTCTAGAATTGAAATCTTTCATTTCTGAGTTTAGATATGCTTTTATACCTGCTTCTAGTATAAGTGAACTTTTTAATAATGAGTCTAAAAAATTATCGATTTTCTGCTCCAATGCCTTAGTTTTCTTAAATGGTAACATATTTCCTCTATTACATAAATAAAAAGAGCCATTAGATTATAAAACAATGATGTTGTCAAGTATAATTTTCAAATAATTGAAGTAAAATAAAAAAAAATTGACTATATTTACAATAAATTATATAAAAAGAGGTTGTTATTTTGAGGAGTTATGAGTATTGTTATTGCAATTGATGGGCCAGGAGGAGTAGGAAAAAGTTCTGTTAGTTTTGAAATCGCCAAAAAATTTAATTTTATGCTAATTGATACTGGCGCTATGTATAGAGCTGTTGCTTTATTTGCAATAAAAAATAATATTTCTTTTGAAGGAGAGAAGATACTTGAGTTAGCAAAAAAGCTTAAGTTTTCTTTTAAACAAAAAAATGATAAGAATTTAGTGTTTGTTAATAACAAAGATATAAGTTCCATTATAAGAACACAAGAAGTATCAATGAATGCTAGTAATGTGGCTAAAAATGGAAGATTAAGAAAGATACTTGTTGATAAACAAAGAGAACTAGGAAAAGAAAATTCTATTGTTATTGAAGGGCGTGATATCGGTACTGTTGTTTTTCCAAATGCAGGAATAAAATTATTCTTAACTGCTTCATCTGAAATAAGAGCAGAAAGAAGATATAAGGAATTACTTGCAAAAGGTCTTGATATTTCTTTTGAAAAAGTACTAGAAGAGTTAAAAGAAAGAGATTATAATGATAGTCATAGAGAAGCAAGCCCATTAATACAGGCAGATGATGCGATTTTAATTGATACTGGTAACTTATCTATTGAAGAAGTTATTAATAAGGTAATTGAAATAATTAAAGAAAGAATAGGAGTGTAATGAAAAAGATTTTAATATTATTAATATTGTTGATGTTTAATTATTCTTGTGTTAGCACTGCTGAAGGTAATACAATTAAGAAAAATGTTGCTAGAATAGATGCAAAATATAAAATGCTTGAAAATAAAGTAAACAATGACCAAAATAAGGTGAAAAGAAAATTAAGAAGAGTTGATGTTAAACTTTTAGAAATGAACAAAATTCTTAAAGAAGCTAAAAAATTGCTACATCATAATAATGCTGATTTTGGACAAGATATGGTTCAAATGGATATACGACTCAAGAAAGCAGAAGGTAAAAACGAGGAGATTCTTTTTAAATTTGAGCAATTAGAAAAAAAGTTTAAGGAATTAAAAGAAAGGCTAAAGGATGTAGATGTAAATATTGCTATGAATAATTCTAAAACTCAAGCTGTTAAGTCAAATAGCGTAGCAAAGGATAATAAAAATACTAAAAATATTAATCCTAGTAGTTCTGATTATAAAAAACTAAATAATCCTATCGCATTGTTTAAATTAGGATATGCTTATATTGATGGTAAAAAATATAAATCTATGGAACATAAAGACAGAATGAATAAATCTATTGAAATTTTTAATTTTTTAATTAAAAAATTTCCTAAACATAATAAAGCTAATTCTGCTAGATACTGGGTAACTCAAGCTTATTATTCTTCTGGGCAATATGAAAAAGCTTATAGAGTTATGAGTAAGTTTTTAGCAAAATATCCTAAAAGTAGACATATTTCACAGATATTATTTCAAATGGCTAATTCTTTAAAGAATTTAGGCTTAAAAAAAGATAGTAAGACTCTATTTAAAACATTGATAAAATTATATCCTAGAAGTGGATATTCTAAAAAAGCAAAATCTATAATTAAAAACTTATAAATGTTAGGAGGAAGAATGGTTATTAAAAAAAGAGCTAATCTAAAGTATTTAGTATTGTCTTTTTTATTGGTGTTTGTGTCGGTGTCTTGCAGTAAAAGTAATAAAGAACAATCACAAAATAATAATAAAACTATTGTTAAGCAAGTTGTTAAAAAAGTGAAAAAAAATCCTAAGAAAGTATTAGCATCTATGAAAATTGATAGAAGTAAAACACCTTTTGCTGGAGTATGGGAGCCAAGTACTAAAGATAGTGGCTTTTTATTAATGTTTCCTGATGGAAAATTTGAGTTATATGGAAAATATGATAGAAATTGTCATAGACATCCTAAGAAAAAAGGAACATACAAAGTTAAGGAAGGGCGAAATATTGAATTTACAATTAATGGTAAAACTGAAAATAAAAAACTAAATGTGATTTCTGGTTTTGTTAAAATTGAAGGATTTGGTTTGTTTTTAATACCAAATGGTATAACCTTAAAGGAAGAGGATGAAGAATATACTGATCCTAAAAAATTAATTGAATTTTGTAGGAATGTTAATAGAGATACTATCAGTAAAATATACCCATATTTAACTCAAAAATCTAAATTGGCCCTAATTAAAATTGGTATTTTAGATAAAGATTATTTAGCATCTCATGAAAAGTATACAAAAAATATTAATGACTTTTTAAGGAAATATAAGAAAATAGTTTCAATAAATTCAATAAAAAAAGATGGAAATTCTGAAATATTTAAATTAATTCTAAGGGATATGGACGGAGCATCATATTCTGAGAAGTTTACTGTTACAAAAGAGAATGATAAATTAAAATGTGGCTTTTTTGATAACTTAAAACTTAGTTCATCAAGAAAGAATATAAAGGAAATCGCTTTTTGGTTTAAAGACTTGATTAATAGTAAAAAAGAATTCAAATTTCACTCTAAAATATCAGCAACAGATATTGTTAAAGTAAGGTTTGATGCAAATAATATTACAATACAAGAATTTAAAGGAGGGAAAGTTCCTGTTTTTGAATTAAAAGGAGATTTTAAAATTCTTGCTAATACTCCTAATGTTATTGCTTTATTTGTAAAAAGTAATAAAAAACAAGATAAAAAGATTAAAAATGATAAAAATACTGATAATATGAATAAAAAAATGTTAGAAAAAGATATTATTGTTTTTAAATTTGGTAGTGATGAAAAAATAACAATTATATTAAAAGATAAAGAGTATTTGAACTTTAGGTAATTATGACATATTTAGAATCTATAACTGAAGGAATAATACAAGGATTAACGGAGTTTCTGCCTGTGTCTTCTTCGGGGCATTTACATATTAGCCATGGATTATTTAACAGTAAAACAAGTATATCTCTATCTTTTACAATATTTTTACATTTATTTTCGTTATTTGCTGTTTTAATTATATTTAGAAAGACCATTATTAATATTATAAAAGGGATTTTTTCTGCTATATTAGAAAAGAAAACCAATGAAGATTTTAATTTAGGAATGATGGTTATTGTTGGTACTATTCCAACTGCAATAATTGGTTTATTATTTGAAGATTATTTTGAAGCAACATTTTCAAGTCCTTTAGTTGTATCAATTATATTGTTTTTTAATGGAATAATCTTATATTCATCTAAGTTTTTTCAGCAAAAAGATGGTAAATTAACTTATAAAAAAGCTTTAATTATTGGTTTTGTTCAAGGTTTGGCGATAACTCCTGGTATTTCTAGGTCGGGCTCTACTATTTCTGTAGCAATACTATTAGGGGTAAATAGAGAAAAGGCTGGTGTCTTTTCATTTTTATTGTCTATTCCTGCTATATTAGGAGCCGTTGTACTTGGGTATAAGGGATTTTTATCTGTTTCAGTTAATGATTTTTATGTTTATCTGATAGGTGGCTTATTTGCTTTCTTTGTTGGCTTATTTTCATTAGTTATATTATTAAAATTAATTAAAAAAGGTAATTTCTATATTTTTGCATATTATTGTTTTGTAGTATCAATTCCTGCTACAATTTATTTTGCAGTAAAAGCTTAAGTTTATAATTTTAAAGCAATATCAAATCCATCTTCTATTGCAGTTTGTGCATTAGAAACTTTATTTGCATCTCCAATTAAGTAAATTGATACAAGTCCCATTAATTCATTTTCTAGATAATGATATGGCTTCATTCCGGTTGTAACAATAATTTCATCTATATTTTCTATAATTATTCCGTTATCTAAAAATACTTGCTTATCTTTTATTTCAAGAACTTTTCTAGAAGTATATATTTTAGCTTTTTGACTTTCATTTAAGGTTTTCAGAGTCAGCTTTCTACTTATCATTTCCATATTTTGAGCTACTTCGTCAAGCATCTCTACAATTGTTATATTATTATTATCCAGTATTAAACTATGTGCGATCTCTAAACCTATTAATCCACCACCTATAATCAAAACATTTTTATCTTTGATGTTATTACTATGCTCTAGTACTTCAGCCCAATGATAATGTTTTAATCCTTTTATAATCGGGATAAATGGTTTTGAGCCTGTAGCTAGTATTACCCCATCATAATTTCTACTTAGAAGTATTTCTTTTCGTACATAGCCTTTATAAATTTGTATATTATATTTTTTAATAACTTCTTTATAGTAAGTAATAATTGATTTTAATTTTGATTTCTTAGGAGGTAAATAGGCCAAATTAAACTGGCCTCCAATTCTATTGCTTTCATATAAATCAACATGATATCCTTTTTGTTTAAGTCTGATTGCGGCTTCAAGGCCTGAAAGGCCTGCACCTATTACAGCAAACTTTTTAGATTTTTGTGTTTTTTCTAATTTTATATCTTTACCAACTTTAGGATTTACTACACAACCTAACCCTTTTCCTGATTTTACCCCACCTAAACAACCATCCATACATGACATACATGGTCTGTATGGTTCATCTATTTTTCCAAGTATTTTTCCTATAAAATCAGGGTCTGCAATGAGGGCTTTACCTATTGATAAGTACTTAAAGTTTTTACTTAATTCTTCAATGTTTTCCTTTGTGTTTATCTGACCTACGGGAATTACTGGAATTGTCAATTTTTTTTGTATTTTTAATGCAATTTCTTTGGTTTTATTTCCTGGAACAAATAAATGATGAAAAAACCATGGAGGAGTAGAGCAAAGAGAACCAGATGATACATGAATTGCTACAGCCCCCTTGTTTTCCAGAATTTTAGTTAATTTTATAACTTCCTCTGTTTTTATACCATCAGGAGTCATTTCGGAACCACTTATTCTAATCATAACGGGTATGTTTACAGCTTTATATACCTCATTAAAGATTTCAATAGCAAGTCTTGTTCTGTTTTCAAAATTTCCACCATATTCATCTGCTCTTTGGTTAATCTTTTCAGACATAAACTGAGCTATAAGATAACCATGCCCAAACTGAAGTTCTATAATATCAAAACCTGCTTTTTCTGCTCTTATTGCTGAATTTTTAAACATACTAATAATATTTTTTATATCTTCTTTTGTTGCTATTTTAGGCGTTGCACCACCACTTTCACAGGCTTTATCTGTTGATGACAGAAAGTAATTATTTGGTATTTTAGGATTAGCCATTCTACCTGGATGGTTAAGATGGGCAATCACTTTTGTATTATATTTATGTATTATCTCCGTTAGTTTTTTTAAATTACTTATTTTTTCATCATTATCTATTCCTATTTGTGTAGGGAGTTCACGCAATCCTTTATCCATAAATAAAGGCTCTAGCGTTATTGCTCCAAGATATTTAGCTCTTTTTTCATAAAATTTAATATGTTTGTCGGTTAAATTTCCTTCTTTATCTCCATAACCTGTTTTGATTGTTGCCATTATAAAATTATTCTTTAAATTTAGCATAAGTCCTCCTTGCGTTACTAAATAAAACTAATAATATTAATTAATATTGTCAAGATTTTTTTTAAAATTAACTTATTTGCAATGATTTTAGTTTTTAAGTATAAGTTATTCTAATTATTATATTAATTATTATTCATTAGTCTGTTTCATTTGTTGAACGCTCCATATGAATATTTTAATATTTGTATTCGCATAGTAGATGTTTAAAATAATACATTAAATAAATAAAGCTTATTGTATAAAAAACAAAGCCTACGGATTTGGGTTGTATATATAATCGGAGTAAAATAAAACTTTAAAATTAAATAAAACTCTTGCTAATAAGAAGCAAAATATATATATTGTTCTTGTATTTTTATATTGGAGGAAATATGGTAGTTGTTAGACCTTTTAAAGCAGTAAGACCAAAAGATGAATTAGCTCAAAAAGTTGCATCTTTTCCTTATGATGTTATCAATTCAAAAGAAGCAAGAAATCTTGCTAAAAATGATGAATATTCTTTTTTACATGTAGTAAAACCAGAAATTGATTTAGATGAAAATGTTAATTTATATGATGAATCAGTGTATCAAAAAGCAAAAGAGAATTTATATTCAATGATAGCAAAAAATATACTAGTTCAAGATGAAGAGCCTATGCTATATATCTATAAGCAAAAAATGGGTGATCATGAACAATACGGTCTTGTTTCTACCGTTTCTGCTGATGAATACAATAATAATATAATTAAAAAGCATGAGTTTACTAGGAAGGATAAGGAAGACGACAGAACAAAACATGTTTTAACTCTTAATGCAAATACCGGTCCTGTTTTTTTAACATATAGAGATAATGAGAATATCAATAAAATAATAGAAAGTTTTGTTAAAAATAATACTCCTAATGTTGATTTTGTAAGTGAAGATGGAATAGGGCATACTATTTGGGTAATAAATAATAAAAATATTACTTCTGAGTTAGTTGAATTATTTAAATCTATTGATTATTTGTATGTTGCTGATGGACATCACAGATCTGCTTCTGCTGCAAGGGCTAAAGCTGAAAAAATGAAAAATGATCCTAATTACAACGAAGAAAAAGATTATAATTTTTTCTTAGCTGTTTTATTTCCTGCAACTCAGCTAATGATTATGGATTATAATAGAGCATTATTTACTATGAATGGTTTAACAAAAGAAGAATTATTTAGTAAAATAGAAGAAAATTTTACTTTTTTAAATGAAAATACTGCAAAACCATCATCTTCAAAGAGATTTGGTATGTATATAGATGGAAAATGGTATCAAATAGAGGCTAAAGAAGGTAGTTACCCTGCTGATGACCCTGTTAAATCTTTAGATGTTGCTATTTTACAAGACAATTTACTTGCTCCAATTTTAGGAATTGGAGACCCTAGAGTAGATAAAAAGATAGATTTTGTTGGTGGAATAAGAGGAACAGAAGAATTAGAAAAGAGAGTTGATTCTAAAGAATGTACACTAGCATTTTGTTTATATCCAACGGATATTAATCAATTGATGTCTGTTGCTGATGCAGACAAAGTTATGCCTCCTAAATCAACATGGTTTGAGCCTAAATTAAGATCAGGACTATTTGTAAATCTTCTTGGTGAATAAAATCTTAAAAATATCTTCATAATCTTGAAAAATTTATTTAAATAAAGTAAAATGTCACTTTTAAAGGAGTTAATATTGTTAATTGATTCACATTGTCATTTAA
>JAMOQH010000027.1 GCA_027064085.1 bacterium
GAAGACGCATCTGTTCCAAGTAAAGAATGTGGCCATGTATGTTCCCAATTAAAGAAATCATTATCTGGCTTTGTTTGCTCAGAAGGATTTTCTGTGTATGGATGATTTGCATATTCTCCAGTATAAACACAGCGAATAACTCCATTATCATTGTCAATATGACTAAACATAGCCAATCTTCCTGCATCATATCCATAATTATGGTATCCTCTGTTTATAATTATTTTTAACTCTGCTTTTAACTGTGCTCCTGTTAAACCAAAAGCAGAACTATAAGTTGCCTCATCACAATAAGGAATAACTTCACATGTCCCTTCATTTTCCTGATATCCTGTATCACATTTACATGTAAAATCAGTTGCAGAAGAAGGCACACAAACATGTTTATTTTCTTCTACACAAACTCCATTGGTATCACATGGATTTTTACAATTTCCATTATCTTCAAAATAACCGTTTTGAATATCACAAATACATGATGGAATATCATTTTCAACTTCACAGATTTCACCAGAACCACAACTTATGGTTGAACAAACAGCTGTATTATCAATTAAATCATAATCACCTCTTGGAAGTATCTTAAATTTACCATAATGATATGACAAAATGCCCCTGATTTCAGATAATTTATCTCCTTGTTGTAAATCCATTCTATATAAATCATCTCTTATTAAAAATGAATGGCTACCATCACTTATCATTAAATTATATGTGTCATCTCTGGTTCCAACTGTAAAATCACCTTTAACTTTTACAAGCATGGATTCATATTCCTCAACTGATTGAGTTACTAAATTATTTATGTTAAGTAAATAAAAATTATCTCTTGGAGAGTTAACACCAGTTTTAACAACTTGAGTACTAGCCTCAATAGTAATTTCAGATAAGTCATGGTATTCTTTATAAATGCCAGTTATATTTACTTCATCACCAATAGTTAAATTATTTTCATAAGGATTTTTTACATAAACATAAATTCCTCTGTAGTTTAAACCATCTTCTTGTATATAAAAACCACCTAATTGATTATTATCATCTGATTTTATGCCAGTTACTACAGCTTTAACATTTACTTGAGTATCTACAGCAATATCTCCATGTCTTATAGGATAAATTGTACCATCTTCTACAACATCTTCTACACACACAGATGTATTATTTTCTGTTTTACATATCTTATTTTCAGAAGTACAATCTAATATTGTCCATACATTATTGTTGCAAGTTAATAAATTATTAGCATCACACTTTGTTGCCCCATCAGTACAATCATTAGGGTTTTCTTTATTTTTACAAGTATGAGTTGTTAAATCACAAATTTGGGTTACTGTATCACACTGCTCATCTTTTACACAACTTCCTTCTTTAAGGATACATTTTTTTAAATCTTTGTTACAATCTTCATAATCCTTACAGCTACTACAATCAAAATCATCATTTTTCAATTCACATTTCTGCTCTTTCTCATTGCAAACTTCATTTTCTTTACAAGTATTACAATCAAATTTTTCTTCTTTTTTTTGTTCACTCCCACAAGATATTGAAAAAATTAACATAAACATAAAAATATACTTCATAAGTCCTCCTAAACAGAAATACATTTTATAGGAATATGAAATAAATTGCAAATTATACTAAATTTTTATTTTAATTTAATAAATCCCCATAAAGAGCCATATTTCACAGCAATAATACCATTTTTATAATCTTTTACCTTACTAAACTGAGGAGTAATTATAAATTTTCCTGTTTTATCAATAAACCCCCATGCACCTCTATTTCCAATAATTTCTCCTACTCTTACCTTTGCTAGCCCATCACTAAAATATCCAACAGCCGTATATTTGATAGGAATAATGAGTTTCCCAGATTTATCAATAAATCCCCACTTCTTGCCTTTTCTAACAGCAGCAAGACCATCTTTTGAAAACCCCCAAGCTTCATCATATTTTGCCTTTATTTTTAATTTCCCTGTTTTATCAATATAACCTGATTTCTTTCCTATAGGAACAACAGCAAAACCTTCCTTAAATTGATAAACAATTTTCTTTTTATATTTTGGTTTTATAGTCATTTTACCAGACTTATCAATAAATCCCCATTTTCCTCTATACTTTACCCCTGCCATTCCCTCTGAAAATGCAAAAGCATCAGAATATTTTGCCTCAATTTCAGGTTTAAAACTTTCATTTAAAAAACCATATACAGAGCGTTTTTTCTTATTTTTTGTTAAATAAACTACTTCTCCTTCACTAAACCAACCAATATCAGAATACTTTTCACTTAATATTTTACCTTTTTGGTCAATAAAAAACATTAAGTAATTTTTATCTTTAACAAGGAACGAATTTTTATATGAATAAATTATTTTCAGATTATCAAATTTTAGTTTTTTACCTTTTTTATCAATAAAATATGAATTGTTTACAAGAGCATAACCGTTTTTAAAATTTTTTGCCTTATTAAAAGTAAAACCTATAACCGTTTTACCATTTTCATCAATAAACCCCCACTTATAACTGTCATTCTTAACAGCAATAAGTCCTTCACTAAAACTTCCCTCTGAATCAATCTGTTCATATTGAGGTTTTATTACCCATGAATACTGTTCAGTATCATAAAAAGAATGTTTTACTGAATAGATATTTGAAGAAGCCTTGTTTTCAAGATTATACATCTTTTTATTACTACAAATTATAGCTTTTTCAAATTTATCCGCTTTTTCAATAAAGTAAATAATTAATTTATTTTTTGTTAATTTTAAATTTAAAGCAATCCATTTCCTTTTGCTATACTCACTTCTTTCTAAAATAACTTTTAAATTTTGATATCTATAAAAAAGTCTTGAAATTTTATCCAAATTATTATTATTAAATTTTATTTCTAGTTTTTCATTCTTTTTTCCAGTATTCATAACAAGAGGAAGTATAGATTTCTGATTTGTTAAACGAAATGAATTCAATTTTTCTGCTAAAACCTCTTCACTAGATGTTACACATTTCGCAAAAATATTTAAAGGAAAAAATATTAAAATTAAAGATAAAACCCCAAAGCCTTTCATAACTCCTCCAAAAGATATTGACTTATTTTATTCCATAACTCTAAAAATTGCAAATTTATGAAAATCATACAAACAAATAAGCTTTGGAATAAGTTAAATATAATTAACTATTCTGTTATTTTTTCAATTTCAGCAAGAGTTAACTTCATAGCTTCAGTAATCTGTCCCTTTGATAATCCCATTTTTAAAAAATTTAAAACAGACTCTTTTTTTTCATTTAAAAGTTTTTCTTTTTCTCTTCGTTCTTTTTCTGCTTGTTTTTGAGCTTTTTCCTTCTCTTTTTGAGCTTTTTCCTTCTCTTTTTGAGCTTTTTCCTTCTCTTTTTGAGCTTTTTCCTTCTCTTTTTGAGCTTTTTCTTTCTCTTTCTGAATTTTTTTTGTTTTTCTAGAAAGAGTTTCCACCTCCCCTGAAAGACTTTCAACTTTTCCTGAAAGCTTTTTAAGCTTTTTTGATGCTTCAATAACCTTTTTTTCCTTTTCCACAAGAACAGAAGTATATTTTAAATATGCTTCCTTTAATTCATCTTCCTTGGTAATATATTTAATTTCTTCTTCCGTTAATTTATCCTTTAAAAGAATATTCATTATTTCCATGAACAAGTTATCATCTTGATAGTTTTTAAAATCAGATTTTTTGTTCTTTTTGTTATTGGTCTTTTTGGCAAAATCAAACCATTTACCATATTTACCACTTTTATTTTTGTTATTTTTTAAATTTTTAACAATGTTTTTCTGAAAAAT
>JAMOQH010000028.1 GCA_027064085.1 bacterium
GGCTTTGAAGTCTGCACTGTATGTTTTTCTTTTTGTACTCATCTGTTCCTCACTTTTATCTTCTTATTTTATCTTTTTTAATAAGAGTATTGTATTAAGTGGTTTGTTTTTGTGGGGACATTATATTTATTATTGTCATTTTCTTCGATATGATTATAAAATAAACTATTTTTCATCACTTAGTATTCCTATCTTTTTCATTTAAATGTAATTATATCTTGTATTTATCAAATATATATTTAACGGCTGACTTAAGTTACAAGTTGACCATAGGGAAACTTGTTAACTTCTAGGTTTTGTTAGACAATTACTTGCTTATCAACTCTAAACTTTTATTTATACTTTCTTTTAAAAATTTATATAAATCATTTTTATCATTTATGGCTTTTAAATATTCATCTCTACTTTCATTTTTAATTAATGGTGGAACAATATTATTTTGTATAGCTTGATATGCCATCAAAAGTCTTCCAACTCTACCATTGCCATCTGCAAATGGATGTATTCTTTCAAATAGTATATGAAACTCTGCTATATCTTCTAAGTTCATATTATTACTTTTAAATCTATATAGTAAATTTTCTATCTCATTTGAAATCATATGTGGTAAAGATAGTTTTATATCTACTCCTTTGATATATCTTTCATCTAATCTATATGCTCCAATAGGTTTAGATACATAATTTGGTGCTACTTTTAAAACATCTTCAAACATAATCGCATGTATATCTTTTATAAAACTGCTATCAATTATATTATTTGGATTAGTTGCTTCACGAACTATCACATCATAAGCCTTTGCAAAACCTAAAATAACTAGTTGTTCTCCTAGTGGCTTATGCCCTGCCGTATGACCTAACTCCAATAACTCTTTTGTTTCTCCAAAAGATAAAGTTGTCCCCTCTATCGCATTTGAATGATGAGTAATTGAAATTCTTAGTTGTCTAAAAAGTTCTTCCCTTTGTTTTAGTGTTAGTTTGTTTAGTTTATACACTATCTTTCCTTTACATATTTAGCCAAATTAGCTCCTTTTGTTATTTCAGTTACATATGTTTCACTAATATTTGCATTTTTTACAATATCTTTAAAAGAATAATTGTTTTCTTTTATAATATTACCATATTTAATACCAAACAAATGTATCATTGTAACTTTCTCACCTTTTTTAGCTTCATTATACATTTTGTTTAAAATCAGTCCCAATTCTTGTTGTATCATATTTTTCCTTTGTCTAACGACTGACTTCACCGACAGGTTTACCTATTCGGTGCTAGGTTTTGTTAGATGATTTACTCTATCAACTCAGCTGGATTAATTTTAAATTGCAACATATTGGCTGTTTCTCTTCCATTATCGCCACCTTTTCGCTGAATTGTAATATTGCCAATTTTAAAGCTTCCTCTTGGTGTTATAATAATTTCACCATTGCCAAAATGATTTAAAACTTTATTTATAGGCTCTAATGCCCATTTTATAGTATCACTATCTTTTAGTTTCAAAATTACCAACATCCATTCAGCAGAAAATTTACCTCTTCCTTTTAAAATATCATTTACTATTAAAGTTTTATTCTCTTTAAAGAAATTTAACAATTTTTCTTGTTCTTCTTTAGTAAATTCATCGGCAAACATTCTTCTACTATCTCTTGGATTGCTTATTTTAGGTGATAATTCTCCTGTAAAATATTGTAATAATTCATATACATCACTAGGAATATTCCAAAGTTCATTATAATTTTTAAGCCATCTTTTATCAATTTGATTAAAACCTTTTGGATTTGACACAAGTTTTACTTGGAGATTTTGAATATCTGTTAAGCTTTTAAACTTTATTTCAATTTTTATCTCTACTTGTATATCGGCTTTATATGATCCTTTTACCTTTGTAGCTTTTACACTTTCAATATCATCTAAATCATAATCCATTGCTTTTAGCCAAAGTTGTGCTAATTCACTATTTTGCCAATTATTAAACTCTGCTATTGTAAAATCTTCATTTTTAAAACCATTTTTAGCAGTTGTTGAACCTCTATTTATTAATATTTCTTTTTCTGTCATATTTTTATTACCTATTGCTTTTATTAAATTTTTTGCTATTTCTTCAATAACAGTTACCGTCATAGCATTTCCCGTTTGTCCTAAAAGTTTAGAATTTGAAATTTTACCTTTTATATGGTCTGCATATTTTTTTGGAAATCCTTGTAGCAGTAAAGACTCATAGCCTGACAACTTTCTAAATTGTCCATTTATGACATATAAAATTCCATGTCTTCCTTTTCTTAAAGTTGGAGTTTTTTCATAATATATTCTTAAATCAGATTGTCTTGTATCTATTACAGTATAATCATTTTTTAATAGCTCATCAATACTATATTTACCTTGATTATATTTATTATTTAAATATTTTAAAAAAGTTGGATAAGACTTATGGTTTTCGTCAAATATTAAAGATTTGTCATCATCAATTAAACACTCTTCTAATTTAAGTTTATTATTACTTTTTTTAGGAAATTCATATTTAAAATTATCATTTATTAAATCTTTTCTGATACCTACAAAATAAATTCTTTCTCTCATTTGTGGCACACCAAAATCAAGACTATTTAAAAGTTGATGATAAACTTTATAACCTGCCTCATTTAATAACTCTAAAACTATTTTTAGTGTTCTACCTTTATCATGATTTACCAACCCTTTAACATTTTCCAAAATAACATATTTAACTTTTTTAGCTTTTAGTATTTTTACAAGTCCATAAATAACTTGCCCCCTTTCTTTATCTTCTAAACCACATCTATCTCCAATAATAGAAAAAGTTTGACAAGGAAAACCACCCACCATAAAATCAAAATCTGGTAAATCTTTTGGATTAATTTTCATTAAATCACCATAGTTTATTTCATCTTGACCAAAAAATTCTTTATAAGTAGTTTCGGCATCTTTATCTACTTCACTAAATCCAAGACATTTCATATCTAAATTTTCAAGACCAATTCTACCACCACCAATTCCAGCACAAAAATCCATAAATTTTATGTTTTTCATCTTACAAACCATTTTTTTGATTTCATTTTATCGAAAAATATTTATTTTGAATAAAAATATTACAATTTGTCATATTTTAGGTTTCAATTGATTTATTTAGCTTTGTAAAACTATATTTTTGTTTTCTAGCTTTTTGCATTAAACAAATACTTTCAAAACCTTTTTTAGCTAAAAAATCAGCCTTTGCTTGATTGTTAATATCTGAAGGATTTTTCATATTTGGATTAATTTTCCAAAATTCTTTATAAAGACTTTTAGCTTCTTTGACTTCTTTTGCACTTAATGTTTGTTTGCTCATTTTATTTCCTAGTATTTACATTTTATTCATTATATCAAAATTGGATTTAAAGTCATCATCTAACTATTTATTAGAGGACATTATATCCTCTACCCCCTTAAAAACATTATTAGTAGGATATATAAAATGTCCTACTAAAACATAAAAAACAATAAAAAATGTCAATTTGAAATATTTTAAAATAATTTTAGTGCTTTTGAGATATAATTATAAAAATAACTAATGTCCCTTTTAACCTAGAATAGCCATTATCAGAACATTTTGTCCTTTAATTGTTTGATATAAGGCAATAGAGGACAAAATGTCTTAAATATTTATCTCAATAGTAGCAAAAAATAATGATATTTAAGAAATAAAGCTATAAATATACTCCTACTTTAATCTATATATAATAAAAAAACGCTATAATTTCACATATTATAACAAAA
>JAMOQH010000029.1 GCA_027064085.1 bacterium
ACTTTGAATTGCTCGTCTTTTCTCATCGCTTCTTCGCAGTATAATGACACAAGTGCCATTATACACTCAGGGCACGATGACGTGGCACGCCGGCTTTAGTGGACATTTGAAATAGCGTTGAAGTTAAGGAGGATTGATGACTATGAAGAAACTATTATTAATATTTTGTATCATTTCTATTAATATTTTTCTGTTATCTAAAGATTTTTTAATTGTTGATTCAGACAAACGAAAACTTACGGAAGATGAATTACAAGAAAAGACACTCTCTTTTTTAACTTACTCAAGAAATGAAATTTTTGCTCGACACGGATATATCTTTAAAAATGGAGATTTAAGTTATTTTTTTAATCATATGGATTGGTATAAAAAAAGTTCAAATGATTTTAATTTAAATAATGAAGAAATTTATAATGTAAATCTGATTAAAAAAATTGAAGAAGACAGAAAAATCAATAGCCCAAAATTTCCAAAAGGAATAGTCACTAAATATAATTTCAATAATAAACCTCTTTTTTACATTGGTGAGATGGGTCATAATGAAGATTATTATAAAGTCGGATATTATGAGAACGGAAAATTTATTTTACTTGGCTCCGATTATTACTGGACTTTGTCTTGCAAATCAATTCCTGTCGAATATCTTGAACTTAATAACATTGGAACTATTCCAAAAATTGCTGATCAATGTGTAACAATTGAAGATTCAACACGCATTAAAATATACGATATTGATTTCAATTATAATAATGATACTTCGCTCAATCCCAAAAAGGAACTTGTAATACAAGAAATGCCTGAGAGTGGAAGCGGTAATGGCACTGTAAATATTGCTGGTGATGATATTAACGGAAACTTTCAACTTCTCTTTAAAAGAAGTGGTGTTCTTAAAAATATCTTTCCAGTCGGTAATAACAAAATACAAATTGAAATTTTCCGAAAAGCAGGTTATGTAACATCAAGTAAAATAATTTACAGATATATAATAAATAGAGAAAATAATAAAATAACCAAAATTCCTTTTAATTACGAAAATGTAATTTATCAACATAATGTTCCCAATAAATATAAATGCAATAAACTAATTCCAATTTATGTTGATGCAATTTCGGCAATGAATAAAAATCCTAATATGATTATCGGTTTTACTTCAAAAGATGAGACATATCGAATTGATGTATTTTATTATTTACCAGAAATTGAAGAATTAAAGAAGTTTAATGAAAATTTAAAATCTTTATCTTTCGAAGGAATTAATATTGATATACAAGGTTGGGTTAATCGAGATGATTTTGAAGGTAATTTCAGTTATTTCCAAGCTGGCGGATAGATTGAAGACAGTAAAACGTCCACTAACAAAAGTGCCTGCGGTTCAGTCTTGTGGTTTGTTTCGTCTGAATCGTTCCGATTCAAACTTTGGTTGGTTTGTCTGGGAGGGATCTACCGATTCCGCAGCGCACTCCACCCATCAGCCACATCAGAGTATACTTAATAAAAAATTGAACAAAAATTAAATATTGTTTGACTATAATATCAAATTTCCCAATCTTTGAATTGTTCAATAACAATCTATCTCTTAAAGGAGGACTAAAACAAGATGAAAATATTAAATGGTCAGAATCCCCATTACTCGAGTTTTAAGAGGGAAAAGAAAGTAGTTTGTTAATAAACTGCAAACCATTTACGGACTACTAAGCTTCTCTCATATTTGTTAACCTATCTTGCAACAGTAACTTAGTTGCTTACGTAAATTAATTGTACTTGCAAAAAAAGCAAATACTATTATAAAAATGGAGTTTATCAATGAAAAAAACTTTATTCGTTGCTTTCTTAATTACCATTGCATTTCTTATTAATATCAATCTTTGGTCGATAACTTATTACGTCTCCAATACTGGTAGTGATCATCATAATCCAGGTACTGAAACAGCACCATTTAAGCATATTCAATTTGCAATAAATAATCTTCAAAATGTGGGAGAGGTCATTGTTGAAGAAGGGGTTTACGACAATGTTGTATTTGACTCAAATATTGACCTAACTGAGGATTTATATATTCATAGTAGGTTTGATACAAACTCACCTAGTAATACTTATTTTATCGAGCATACAATCATCAGTGCTGGAAACAATGATACTGCAATAGATATTAATGGCATTTCTGGTGATACATCAGATATTGTTTACAATAATATTATTGAAACAAACCCACTCTTCGTAACAACAAACGATAACTACGAACTTCAAATGTCTTCTCCTTGTATAGATACCGGTAATCATAGCCTTGATTATTTAGATTCTGATGGGACAATCGATGATATGGGGTATAAATATTATGAGCAAGATGTTGATGAGCGAAATCTATCTGGTAGTGAATGGAACTGGATTTCTTTCCCTCGTTTAAGAATTGATGCAAATGAAGAAGCTCTTTCTTGGAGAGTTCTAACAATCCTTCAACCAGAATTACCTTCAACAATAACAACACTTGATGGGATAACAGCAACATCTGGTCAAACATATGATATTGTAAACCAATGGATTCCTCTTAATTATACATTTGATAGAGTTTCTGGATATAAAATCAATTGTCCAAGTAATGATGATTTAACTCTTTCTGTACCAGGTGAAAGGATCGAAGAAGATACACCTATTCCATTATCAGCAACTCAAGAAAACTGGGTAGGCTATTTCTGCGAAAACTCAAGTTCACCTGAAAGAGCTTTAGAAGGCATCTGGGATGATTTCCAATTAGTAAAACATAAAGATTGGTCTTACTATCGCTTAACTCCAGGAGGTACAGTTTACAAACTTCTCTCATCTGCATCTGTAAGGCCTGGATTCAAATATGGGCAAATGGCTGTAATTAAAATGTTCAGAGAAAGAGACTTAATCTGGAATACCGATAATGCTCTGGTTACATCACATCCAGAATCTGAGATATTTACTTATGATGAAAAAGCTGATTACACACCTATTCACGTTGAACTTGAAGCAGGCTCAGATGCAACTGAAGTTGGAGTTTACGTAAATAATGAATGCAAAGGATTTGGTATTGTAACAGAAGATAAAGCAATGATTAGAGCATATCTTGATGAAACAAGAGATGGTGGTGGTGAGATCGAATTTGTTTATTACAATGGTGGAAGATCACAAAACACTATTTCAAGTTATTCTGTTTATGACGAAGAGTTGAATGTTATGGTCAAAAGAAAAATTGATAGTAGGGAGAATAGAGATTTCTATAATGTCTCACTTCGTAAAGATGGTTCAAGTGAATTGATCCCCAAACCAGAACTTTCGATGAATGCATATCCAAATCCATTCAATCCTACAACAAACATCAGCTTCTACGTTCCAGAAACAGAAAAAACCAGTGTTGAGATCTTCAATATAAAGGGTCAAAAAATAAAAACACTCTTTAGCGGTGTTGCTCATTCCGGTAAGAATATGCTTGTTTGGAACGGTGTTGATGATTCAAACCAAGTTGTTGGCTCAGGAATTTACTTCTGTAGAATTTCAACAGCGAAATATAAAACCAGTAAAAAGCTGATGCTTTTAAAATAGTGCATAGTCAATAAATTAATATTAAGTATCCGGCTAATGACGGACGTCCTCCAAAGGCGGATAAATATCGAAGGATAAAAAGTAAAATCATTTCCCAAGTGGCTTAAACGCCACTTGGGATCATCTAATAAGGATCATAATGAAAACTAAATTACTGTTATTCCTGCTTGTAATAATAT
>JAMOQH010000030.1 GCA_027064085.1 bacterium
TTAAATTAATATCAAGTGATAAAATAGATATTAAAGAAGCGCTTAAAACTTTAAACCAGGAGGATAAAATGGGTGGAATGATGAAACTAATTAATGAAATTGAAGAAAGAGGAGAAAGAAAAGGTATAGAAAAAGGTATAGAAAAAGGTATAGAAAAAGGTATAGAAAAAGGTATAGAGAAAGGTATAGAAAAGGGTAAAATAGAAACGGCGATTGAGATGTTAAAATTAGGTTCAGAACCTATATTTGTGTCAAAAGCTACCAAATTATCCATAGAAAAAATCAAAGAATTACAAAAAGAATTAAATATAGAAAACAATTAATATGTTAAAGATTACCTTGTTTAAAATTCCTTTTTACATATCTTTTATCTTTTTCAGCTCTTTTATTTTTTAACTTATTGTTTTTACAGAACTCAAATTTTTGCAATTGTTCACTTTTTCAATATTTTAAAGATTAGTTAAAAAACTTGCATCAATAAAAAAATACCCTTCAAATAACAAGATTTTAGCTTGTTATCAAAATTTAAACCTTAGGTTAAATTTTAAGTGTAAAAGCTCTTTGGAGTTTGAAACTTCATATAAATATTGAAAAATAAACTAAATTATGGCATATTATAGGCCTATTTTAGGAGTAACATTATGAAAACTATGAAAGAAAAGTATAATTTTTCAGAAATTGAAAAAAAATGGCAAAAACATTGGGCAAATAATAAAACTTATAAAGCAGTAAAAGATGATAGTAAAGAAAAATATTATCTACTAGAAATGTTTCCTTATCCAAGTGGAAATTTGCATATGGGGCATGTTAGAAATTACTCTATAGGTGATGTTATCGCTAGATTTAAAAGAATGAAAAATTTTAATGTTTTACACCCTATTGGTTGGGATAGTTTTGGACTTCCTGCTGAAAATGCTGCTATTAAGCATCAAGTTGCTCCTGCAAAATGGACTAGAGAAAATATTGCTCACATGAGAGAACAACTAAAAATGTGTGGATTTTCTTATGATTGGGATAGAGAAATTGCTACAATAGACAAAGATTACTATAAATGGGAACAAAAACTTTTTGTAGAAATGTATAAAAAAGGGCTCGTTTATAAAAAATCATCTAATGTAAATTGGTGTGATACTTGTAACACTGTTTTGGCAAACGAACAAGTTACTGATAATCATTGTTGGAGATGTGATAACGAAGTAAGGCAAAAAGATTTAGAGCAATGGTTTTATAAAATTACTGATTATGCAGATGAATTATTAGAATTTACAGATAAGATGCCTGGTTGGCCTAGCAGAGTATTGACTCAACAAAAAAACTGGATAGGTAAATCTTATGGAGTTACTGCTAAATTTCCTTTGAAATCAGATAAAAATACATTTTTAGAAATATATACAACAAGAGCTGATACTATAATGGGTATTACATTTATGAGTATAGCTGCAGAACATAAATTAGTTGATAAATTAATAGAAAATGCAGAAAACAAAGCTGAAATATTGTCTTTTATAGAAGAAGTTAAAAAAGAAGCTGTAAATGCAAAAGGTGGTGAAGTTCAAGAGAAAAAAGGTATTTTTACAGGCTCTTATGCTATTCACCCTATTACCAAAGAAGAAGTACCTATTTATATAGCAAATTTTGTTCTTGCATCTTATGGTACAGGTGCTGTTATGGCTGTTCCAGCCCACGACCAGAGAGATTTTGAATTTGCACAAAAATATAATATTAGAATAAAAGAGGTGATTGCACCTATAAATGGAAACCTAGAATCTCCTTTACAAGAAGCATTTACAGAAAAAGGAAAATTAATAAATTCAGGAGAATTTACAGGCTTAAAATCAAAAGAAGCAATAAATAAAATTGCTTATTGGTTAAAACAAAATAATTTAGGTGAAAAATCTGTTCAGTATAAATTAAGAGATTGGGGTATTAGCCGCCAAAGATATTGGGGAGCTCCTATCCCTATGGTTTATCAAGACGGAGAAGTTTATCCAGAAGAAATTAAAGATTTACCAGTTGTTTTACCTACAGAAGTAGAATATAAAATTACATCAGGAAATTTACTTGATACCTTAGATAATTTTATTAATATAGAAAGAAATGGCAAACCTGCAAAGCGTGAAACAGATACTTTTGATACTTTTAATGAGAGCTCTTGGTATTATGCGAGATACACATCTCCTAAATATGAAGAAGATATTTTAGATAGTGATGAGGCAAACTATTGGCTTCCTGTTGACCAATATATAGGTGGAATAGAGCATGCTGTTATGCATTTATTGTATGCAAGATTTTTTCATAAAGTATTAAGAGATTTTGGATACTTAAATAGTGACGAACCTTTTAAAAATTTACTAACTCAAGGAATGGTTACTAAAGAACACAATGGTAGAGCTGTAAAAATGTCTAAATCGCTAGGCAATACTGTTGACCCAACCGAAATTATTGATAATTATGGTGCAGATACTGCGAGATTGTTTATTCTGTTTGCAGCACCTCCTGAAAAGGATTTAGAATGGAATGATAAAGGTGCAGAAGGTAGTTTTAGATTTTTAAACAGAGTTTGGAGATATGTATACAGTAAATTTGAAACAGTAAAAGATGTAGAGCCTTTAACTAATTTTAATACAGATGATAAAAGATTAAAATCTTTACTTTCAATTACACATAAAACTATCAAAAAAGTTACATCCAGTATGGAAGATTTTCATTTTAATACAGCAATAGCCTCAATGATGGAATTAGTGAACTTTTTATATTCTTTTAAAGAGCAAAAAGGAGATGAAGCTGCATTAAGATATGTAATTGAATCTTTAATAAAAATGTTAAGCCCATTCGCTCCTCATATGACACAAGAAATTTGGGCTAATCTAGGATACAATAATGATTTAGATTTTGTTGATTTTCCTGATTTTGAAGAAAAGCTTACTATAGATGACACTATTACTATAGTATTTCAGGTTAATGGCAAATTAAGAAGTAAAGTTGAAGTGCCAAGAAGTGCATCAAAAGAAGAGATAGAAAAAATTGCATTAGCTGATAAAACAGTAAAAAAATATACAGAGGGCAAAGACATTAAAAAAGTTATAGTTGTTCCTGGTAGATTAGTTAATATTGTTGCTAAGTAATTATATTTTCTGCTCCAACCACAAAGTGTTTTACGCAGTTCTCTCAACTAAATAATTACTAAAAATAAAAGTAATTATTTATTTTCGCTCATTAAATCAAAAAGATTATAAAATTTAAATAATAATCTAAATTATAATAATTTAGAGGTTTGAAATAAAATTCATAAATAGAAAATCAAAATGATTTTACCCTAGTATCAACAAACAAGTAAAAAAAAAACTTATTTTGTCATTTTCGTAACATTTGTTACGGAATTCATATTTTATTTAAATATAATACAGCATACATGGGAATTATTATTTAGGAGAATATATGAAACCTACACTTTTAGACAAGTTTATGAGTAAAAAAGGGCTTTATACAGCTTTTTGGTTCATTGCCATTTTGATGGTAACAATTTTAATTTACTTTACTGCAACTTTGCAAAAAGAAGTACCACCTATTGCTAAACAAGTTAAATCAGCATCTGGAGAAGTTCTTTATACCTATGACGATGTAAAGCAGGGTAAAGGATATTTTCAAGAATTTGACCTTATGGATTGGGGAACATTACTTGGTATGGGTGCTTATATGGGCCCTGATTTCACAACAGATTTCTTTCACCATAGAGCCGAATACTTATATGATTATTATGCTAAAAAAATGTATAATAAATCAAATAAAGATTTAACAAAAATTGAAAGAGGAGCAGTTAAAGAAAGAGTTAAACAAGATTTTCACGATGAAACGGTTCTGTTAGAAAAGGGAGTAACTTATACAGATGCTTCAGCTGAAGCTTATAAGTTAAATGTTAAAAGATTAGTTAAAATGTTAGTTAAAGGAGATAAAGAAAGAGCATTTCCTGGTGGAATAATATTCGAAAAAGAAGCAGAAAAAATTGCTGCATTTGTAGATTGGTCACAAATGGTTGCTTCATCTCTAAGGCCAAAAACAAAAGGTAAAAGAGGAGAAAGAACTTGGTCTAATAACTGGCCTCCAGAGCCTCTAGTTGATCAAGATGCAGCATACAATAACCATATTGTATCATTATGGGAATTTTTAGCATTATGGGTTTTTACTATTTTTGTAATTTTCTTATCATATAAATATTTATTAAAAGAAGATAAAGAAGAAGATTTAGAACCTGCAATGAAAATTACTAAATTGTTTCCTTCTCAAAAGAAATTATTAAAATATATACCTATTGTATCATTATTATTTGTTGTTCAAATGTTTTTAGGTGCTTATTTAGCTCACCTTTATGCAGAACCTACAAAAGATTTTGTATTTTCTCAATCATTATTACCTTTTAATGTCCTTAGGTCTATGCATACACAAATTGCTATTCTATGGGTTGCTGTAGGTTGGTTAGTTGGAGGACTTTTAATTGCTCCTTGGATTGCAAACAAAGATCATAAATTTCCTTGGCTTGTTGATGTTTTATGGATGGCTCTATTAATTGTTGCAGTTGGTGGAGTTGTAGGGCTTTATCTTGGTTCTACTGGACACATGAGAGATTCTTGGTTTTGGTTAGGAAATGAAGGTAGGGAATTACTCAATTTAGGTAGAGTTTGGGATATAGGATTAGTGATAGGACTAGTATTTTGGTTTTTATTAATTATTTCATTAATCAAGAAAGCTAGTACAAATAATCCATTAGTTGGAACAATTATCTGGTCTGCTTTTGGTATTGCTACATTATATATTGCCGGAATGATGCCTTTACATAAAATTCAACCTAATTTTACTGTTGATGATTATTACAGATGGTGGGTTATACATTTATGGGTTGAATTAACATTTGAGTTGTTTGCAGCTGGAACAATAGCATTTTTTACTGTTTCATTAGGTTTAATTTCTCAAAAAACAGCAGAAAAGATTATGTTTTTTGAATTATTCTTAATTATGATGTCTGGAACTCTTGGTGTTGGTCACCATTATTTCTGGCAAGGATTAGATGAATATTGGATTGCAATTGGTGGTATTTTCTCTGCAATGGAGCCATTACCATTAGCATTAATGATAGTTGAATCAATGAAAAACCTTAAAGAAAAAAGGCCTAAAGGTTTTGCATTTGATACACCGTTTATGTGGATTACTGGTTCTGTATTTATGAATTTTATTGGTGCTGGTGTTTTAGGCATGGTTATTAATACCCCTACAATTTCATATTATTCACATGGTACATATTTAATTATGCCTCATGCTCATATTGCTTTACTTGGAGCATTTGGTTATATTTCAATTGCATTTTTATATATGACATCAAGGGCAAATGCACTTGCAAATGGTTATATCTGGAATGATAAATTAAGTAAAATTGGTTTTTGGTCCTTAACTATTGGTGTTTTATTATTTGCACTTCCAACATTGATGATAGGCCTAGAGCAAACAAAAGCAGCTGCTGAACTAGGTTATTATTATACAAGAACTAGAGAAGCTCTCGAAGGTGTCAAAGGCTGGATGTGGTTTAGAATTTTACCTGATTCAATGATGCTTTTTGGTGGAGCTGTAATTTTCTGGGATTTATTTTCTAAAACATTTCTTGGAAAAAAAGACCCTGATTTTATTACACCAACAAAAGAAAACGAAGAAGCTGCAAAAGCATAAGTTATATTATTTACCTAATACTTAATAACTGAACTTACTTAAACTCCTCAATTAATAAAAAATCATCAAAAGTACAGGTGTACCATGTGCTCATACGCCTCAGCAAGATTCTACTCGCAAACACCTTTTGGTAAAACACATACACCATAATCTTCATAAGTATCTAAATTACAAACAGTTCTACCATAACTAGCATTTACACAATCTGCATTATTAGAGCATGTTACAAGTGGAAAATTACAAGAATAATTATGATAACAAACTGTTCTTCCATCAATGCTGTTTGCACAATCAAATAGTTTCACAAGTACATGATGAAATATATAAATTTAAAAATAAAATCATTAAATTAGGATAAACAGCCTGTAAAAATTTGGATGAAAGGAGTAGATTTTCCACTTCTTGCAAACAAACAATGCTTTACAAACAAAGATAAAAGTACAGGTATAATTTACCTAGTAACAAATGATTTAGACTGTACAAAGGAAAAGATGGAGAAGATCTACAAAAAAGAGTAAATTATGTACTAAAGCAATAAAAATTGCATTTCAGGAATTACATGATATTAAACAAAAATACAAGGAGATTATGCCTTTTGCGTAAGGTCAGTAAATAAATATATTTTTATCCAATTCAGTTTAAATAATTGTAGTAAAATAAACAATAAAATAAAACTCAACTTATAATATAATTATTATAATTAATCCATATTATAATTGCTTATCAAAATTTATGAAAAAAGGGCTTTTTTCTTGACATAATATATTATTATTTGTAGGCTTATGTTTTTAAGAATAATAACAATTGAAGCTATTTTTCTTAAGAATAGTATATGTAAACATTTATTGATAAGTTTTTTTATGAGGTCGTATGAAAATACATGAATATCAAGCGAAAACAATATTTCGTAAATACAATGTGCCTACTCCAAAAGGATTAATTGCACATTCAGTAGAAGAAGCAGTTAAAAATGCAGAAGAATTAGGTGGACCAATTTGGGTTGTTAAAGCTCAAATCCATGCCGGTGGTCGTGGAAAGGGAGGAGGAGTTAAACTTGCAAAATCCCTTGATGATGTAAAAAAACTAGCTGGTGAAATATTAGGAATGACTTTGGTTACTCATCAAACAGGTCCGGAAGGAAAACTAGTACAAAAAGTTTATATTGAAGATGGTGCTGATATTAAAGATGAATTTTACTTATCTGTTGTTCTTGACAGAGCAAAGGAAATGCCTGTTATTATGGCTAGTACTGAAGGTGGAATGAACATAGAAGAAGTTGCATCTAAAACTCCTGAAAAAATTATTAAAGTTGCAGTTGATCCAACTATTGGCTTTCAGGGTTTCCATGCAAGAGAGTTAGCATTTGGTTTAGGACTTCCTAAAGCAGAACAAAGAAATTTTGCTAAATTTGCAAAAGCTTGTTACGATGTTTATATGGATAACGATGCTGAATTAATAGAAATCAATCCATTAGTAAGAACTAACAATGGTGAATTTATTGCTTTGGATGCTAAAATGGGTTTTGATGATTCTGCATTAGCTCGTCATCCTGAAATATTAGCAATGAGAGACAAATCAGAAGAAGATCCTTCTGAAATGGAAGCTAAAGAATATGATTTATCTTATGTTAGTTTAGATGGAGAAATTGGTTGTATGGTTAACGGAGCTGGTTTAGCAATGGGAACTATGGATACAATTAATTATTTTGGTGGAACTCCTGCTAACTTTTTAGATGTTGGTGGTCAAGCTAATGCTAAAACAGTTGCTAAAGGTTTTGAAATTATTTTAAGAAATCCAAAAGTTAAAGCAATTTTTGTAAATATTTTTGGTGGTATTGTTAGATGTGACAGAATTGCTAATGGTATTTTAGAAGCAACAAAAATGGTCGATGTTAATGTACCTGTTGTTGTAAGACTTGATGGAACTAATGCTTCAGAAGCAGCTGTAATTTTAAAAAATGCAAATATTAAAAATATTATTACAGCAACAGATTTAGCAGATGGCGCAGTTAAAGCAGTTAAAGCAGCAAAAGGAGAATAATAATGAGTATTTTAGTAAATAAAGATACAAAAGTAGTAGTTCAAGGGTTTACTGGAAAGGAAGGAACTTTTCATTCTGGCCAATGTATAGATTATGGTACTAATATTGTGGCTGGAGTTACTCCTAACAAAGGTGGAATGGAGCATTTAGGTAAACCTGTTTTTAATACAGTTAAAGAAGCAGTTGCTGCAACTGGAGCAACAGTTAGTATGATTTTTGTTCCACCTGCATTTGTTAGTGATGCTGTTATGGAAGCCGCTGATGCGGGGATAGAACTTACTGTTATTATTACAGAAGGTGCACCAGTTAAAGATATGATGTTTGCAAAAAAATATGCACAAAAAAATAATATGATGACTATAGGCCCTAACTGTCCTGGTGTTATCACTGCGGAAGAATGTAAACTTGGAATTATGCCAGGTAGTGTATTTAAAAAAGGTAATGTAGGTTTAATATCTAAATCAGGTACATTAACTTACGAAGGTGCAAACCAAGTTGTTAAAGAAGGTTTTGGAATTACAACAGCAGTTGGTATTGGTGGTGACCCTATTATTGGTTTATCTTACATTAAACTTTTAGAAATGTTTCAAAATGACCCCGAAACAGAAGCTATAGTTATGATAGGTGAAATAGGTGGAGACTTAGAAATTCAAGCTGCTAAATACATCAAAGAAAATGTTACTAAACCTGTTGTCGCTTTTATAGCAGGTCAAACAGCTCCTAAAGGTAAAAGAATGGGGCATGCAGGTGCTATTATTTCAGGAAGTGCAGGTACAGCAAAAGAAAAAATGGATGCTTTAAGTGCCGTAGGTGTTAAAGTTTGTGCTACACCTGCTGAAATCGGTAAGAAAATCGCAGAGGCTATGGCTAAGTAGAGATTTATTTAATAAGTATCTGCCATTTCAAAGCTGAGACGGAGCGATGCCCCGTCTGTACAGCTTTTCCATGGAAAATTAAGCCTGTAAAGTCTTATTTTTAGCGTTCAACCCCACAAAGTGGGTTTTCACTCTTATAATTTAATCTTCGTTTAAATTATTTATTATTTTCTAATCCATTTATAATTTAATTTACTTAATGTAAAAAGTATTATAAAATCATTAAAAAACAGTTGCTTCTTAACAGGAAAACTGTATAATTTTTTTATAAAGATAGTTCTTTTATTGGGTAATATTTAGCAAATGTAATTAGCTTAAGTTAATGCAAAATAACAATAAGTTTTAAAATACATGGGAGTTATAAAATGTCAAACACACAACAACGAGCAGAATTACAAGCCCAAATATGGAAAATAGCTAATGATGTCCGTGGCTCAATTGATGGATGGGATTTTAAACAATATGTTTTAGGAACTTTATTTTATAGATTTATTAGTGAAAACTTTGCTAAATATGTTGAAGGTGGTGACGATAGCATTAACTATGCCAACCTTGATGATAGTATAATAACACCCGAAATTAAAGATGATGCAATTAAAACAAAGGGGTATTTTATCTACCCTAGTGAGCTTTTTTGTAACATAGCAAAAAATGCTAATACAAACGAAAGCCTAAATACCGATTTAGCTAAAATATTTAACAATATTGAAGCCAGTGCAGTTGGTTATCCTTCTGAAAATGACATAAAGGGATTGTTTGCAGATTTTGATACTACAAGCAATAGATTAGGAAGTAGTGTAACAGATAAAAACAACCGTCTTTCTGCTGTAATTAATGGTGTCGCAGGATTAAATTTTGGAAACTTTGAAGATAATCATATTGACCTTTTTGGCGATGCGTATGAATTTTTAATTTCTAATTATGCTACTAATGCAGGAAAATCAGGAGGAGAATTTTTTACTCCACAACATGTATCAAAGCTTATTGCTAAGCTAGCAATCCATAAACAAGAAACGGTTAATAAAATCTATGACCCGGCATGTGGTTCCGGTTCTTTATTACTTCAAGCAAAAAAACAGTTTGATAAACATATCATAGAAGAAGGATTTTGGGGGCAAGAAATAAACCACACTACCTATAATCTAGCAAGAATGAATATGTTTTTACATAATATAAACTATGATAAATTTAATATTGCATTAGGAAATACCTTAATAAATCCTAAATTTAAAGACGATAAACCTTTTGATGCAATTGTATCAAATCCACCATATTCAGTAAAATGGATAGGAAAAGATGACCCAACTTTAATAAATGATGATAGATTTGCTCCTGCTGGTGTATTGGCTCCAAAATCAAAAGCTGATTTTGCTTTTATATTACATTCTCTTAACTATCTTTCAAGTAAAGGTCGTGCAGCAATTGTTTCTTTTCCCGGTATTTTTTACCGTGGTGGTGCAGAACAAAAGATAAGAAAATATTTGGTTGATAATAATTTTGTTGAAACAGTTATTTCATTGGCTCCTAATCTTTTTTATGGTACTTCAATAGCTGTTAATATTTTAGTTCTTTCTAAGCATAAAACTGATAATAAAATTCAATTTATTGATGCAAGTGGAGAAGATTTTTATAAAAAAGCAACTAACACAAATCTCCTTGAAGATATTCATATAGAAAAAATCATGAAAATGTTTGATAATAAAGAGGATATAGAATATTTTGCAAAATCTATTGATTATGATACTGTTGTTAAAAATGATTACAACTTATCTGTTAGCTCTTATGTAGAGGCAAAAGATACAAGGGAAAAAATAGATATAGTAAAATTAAATCAAGAGTTAAAAGAGACGGTTGTAAAGATAGATAGGCTAAGAAGTGAAATAGATAAGATAGTTGCGGAAATAGAAAATGAATGAAGTTGTAAAATATAATATAGAAAATAAGATTTTAACTATAAGAGATAAGCAAGTTATGCTTGATAGTGATTTAGCAGAGCTATATCAAGTAGAAACCAAAAGAATAAATGAAGCAGTAAAAAGAAATCCTGAAAAATTTCCAGATGATTTAATGTTTGAATTAAGTGATAAAGAGTATGAAATCTTGAAGTCGCAAAATGCGACCTCAAGTTGGGGAGGAAGAAGAAATAAACCAAAAGCTTTTACAGAACAAGGTGTTTATATGCTTGCAACTGTTCTAAAAAGTAAAGTTGCCACAGATGTAACACTTTCTATTATGAGAACTTTTACAAAAATGAAACACTTTTTATCTCAAAATGCAAATCTTTTTGCAAAAATAGATGCTATTGAAAAAAGACAAATTAGTTATGAAATAACAACAGATAAAAAAATAGAAAAAATTTTTAACTTAATAGAAGATAAATCTATTAAACCTACACAAGGTATATTTTTTGATGGGCATATTTTTGATGCTTATGAGTTTATATCAGATTTAATAAAAAGTGCTAAAAAAGAGATAATTTTAATTGACAATTATATAGATGAAACTATTTTAACACTATTTAGCAAAAATCAAAATATTGAAGTAGTAATTTATACTAAAACTATCTCAAAACAGTTAAAGCTTGATTTACAAAAATATAATTTACAATATAAACCCATAAAGATAAAGAGATTTAATCTATCTCATGATAGATTTTTGATAATAGATAAAAATGAGATATACCACATAGGGGCAAGTCTAAAAGATTTGGGTAAAAAGTGGTTTGCTTTTTCAAAGATGGATAATAAGAGTTTAAGCATTTTAGATAAGATAAAATATAATGATGAATTATGAGTGGTGAATGATGAATAAGATATTAAAAAAACTATTTGGGGATTTTAAGGTTGAGTGGAAGAAGTTGGGGGAAGTTTTTGATATTATTGCAGGTGGAGATGTCCCTAAAAAGGCATTATCTAAAGAGAAAAATAATGAATATAATATACCTATTTTATCAAACGGTATAGGAGATAAAGCATTATATGGTTGGACAAATAAGGCTAAAATTACTAAACCAAGTTTAACAATATCAGCGAGAGGAACAATAGGTTGGACTAGTTATCAAGAAAAACCTTTTTTCCCAATAGTTAGACTACTTGTATTAATTCCTAAAATAAAATTGAATTTAAAATATGCTTATTATTTTATGAAAACTATTGAAAAAAATTATAATGTTTCAAAAAATGGTATTCCACAACTTACTAAACCTATGATTAAAGATAAACTAATCCCCCTCCCACCCTTAGAAGTTCAAAGGGAAATTGTCAAGATACTTGACAATTTCACAGAGCTTACAGCAGAGCTTACAGCAGAGCTTACAGCTAGAAAAAAACAGTATGAGTATTATAGAGATATGCTTTTAACTTTTAATGATGATGAAGTAGAGTGGAAGAAGTTGGGAGAAGTTTTTAATCTTAAAAATGGATATACACCTTCAAAAAGAAATAGGAAATATTGGACTAATGGGGATATTCCTTGGTTTAGAATGGATGATATTAGAACTAATGGAAGAATATTAGATAATGCTTTACAAACAGTTTCCGAAAGTGCAGTTAAAGGGGGAAAATTATTTCCTGCTAATTCAATAATTATTGCAACATCTGCAACCATTGGAGAACATGCTTTAATAACAGTTCCATATTTATCAAATCAAAGGTTTACTAATTTAAGTTTAAAAGAAAAATATCAAAATAAATTTGATATAAAATTTTTATTTTATTATAGTTTTCTACTTGGAGAATGGTGTAAAAATAATACTACAATGTCAAGTTTTGCTTCCGTTGATATGAATGGTTTTAGAAACTTTAAAATCCCAATCCCCCCAATAGAAAAACAAAAAGAGATAGTAGCTATTTTAGATAAGTTTGATACTCTAACAAACTCCATAAGCGAAGGACTGCCAAAAGAGATAGAGCTAAGAGTTAAGCAGTATGAGTATTATAGAGATAAGCTTTTAAGTTTTCCAAAGGAAAATAATGAATAATATAGAGATATATCAAGCACCAAATGGAGCCATAGAGTTTAAAGGAGATTTAGAGCATGAAACTATTTAGGCAAATCAAAACGATATCGCTAAGCTATATGGTATTGATAGAACTGTCTATAAATATGCTATCAAGCAAAAATATAGGATATGAAAAAGTATATTTTAGGAGAAAAAGGTGAACCAAACAAAACCCATTGCCCAAACAAATAACTTTATAGTATTAGACAAATACACCAAAATAGAGCAACCCCAAAGCTATCAAAGTGAAGCCGATTTAGAAAAAGAACTCATAAAAGACTTAAAAAATCAAGGCTATGAGTATCTAAAAGAGCTAAAAACTCCACAAGATATGCTAAAAAATGTTAGACTTCAGTTAGAGAGTCTTAATAATGTCAAATTTAGCGATGGTGAATGGGATAGATTTATAACAGAGTACCTTGATAAACCAAATGATACCATCATAGATAAAACCGAAAAGTTCCATCATGATTATATTTATGATTTTGTTTTTGATGATGGACATATTCAAAATATTTACCTAGTAGATAAAAAAAATATAAATAAAAACTCTCTTCAAGTAATATCTCAATTTGAGCAAAGAGGAAGTTATTTAAACCGTTACGATGTAACTATTTTGGTAAATGGTTTGCCACTTGTTCAAATAGAGCTAAAAAAAAGAGGGGTTGCAATAAAAGAAGCTTTCAATCAAATTCATAGATACTCAAAAGAAAGTTTTAATACCGAGCATTCACTTTTTAAATATCTTCAAATTTTTATTATATCAAACGGAACAGATAGCAGGTATTTTGCAAATACTACAAAAAGAGATAAAAATAGCTTTGATTTTACTATGAATTGGGCAAAAGTAGATAATACCCCTATAAAAGACTTAAAAGATTTTACAGCTACTTTTTTACAAAAACGAACAATTTTAGAAGTTTTACTTAAATATAGTGTTTTTGATATAAACAAAACCTTACTTATTATGAGGCCATATCAAATAGCTGCAACAGAAAGGATTTTGTGGAAGATACAAAGCTCTTATAATGCTAAAAACTGGAGCAAGGTTGAAAGTGGCGGGTATATTTGGCATACAACAGGAAGCGGAAAAACTCTAACTAGTTTTAAAGTAGCAAGACTTGCAACAAAGCTAGATTTTATAGATAAAGTCTTTTTTGTAGTAGATAGAAAAGATTTAGACTATCAAACAATGAAAGAGTATCAAAGATTTTCCCCTGATAGTGTAAATGGAAGCAATAGCACAGCAGGACTTAAAAGAAATATTGCAAAAGATGATAATAAAATCATAGTTACAACTATTCAAAAATTAAACAACTTAATAAAAAGTGAAAACGATTTAGAAGTTTATAACAAACAAGTAGTATTTATCTTTGATGAGGCTCACAGAAGTCAGTTTGGTGAGGCTCAAAAAAATATACGAAAAAAGTTTAAAAAGTATTATCAATTTGGATTTACCGGAACTCCAATATTTGTAGAAAATGCACTAGGGGCTGAAACAACTGCTAGTGTTTTTGGCTCACAGCTTCACTCTTATGTGATAACTGATGCAATTAGAGATGAAAAGGTGCTAAAATTTAAAGTAGATTATAATAATGTCAAACCTGTATTCAAAAATATAGAAAGCGAACAAGATGAAAACAAACTAAATACATTAGAAATTAAAGAAGCACTTTTAAACCCCAATAGAATAAAAGAGATTTCAAAATATATCTTAGAAAATTTTAAAAGAAAAACACATCGTTTAAATGCAACAAATAAAGGCTTTAATGCAATGTTTGCAGTTAGTAGCGTAAAAAGTGCAACACTTTATTATGAAATGTTAAACAAGTTGCAAAGTAATAGCCCAAAACCCTTAAAAATTGCTACAATATTTTCATTTGCACCAAATGAAGAACAAAATGCTATTGGAGAAATTAAAGATGAAAATTTTGAGCCAACCGCAATGGAAAGTAGTAGCAAAGAATTTTTAGCAAAAGCGATTAAAGACTATAATAAAATGTTTCAAACAAACTATTCTATTGACAGTAAATCATTTCAAAACTATTATAGAGATTTAGCCAAAAGGGTAAAAAATAAAGAGATTGATTTATTGATTGTTGTAGGAATGTTTTTAACAGGTTTTGATGCCCCAACACTTAATACTTTGTTTGTGGATAAAAATCTAAGGTATCATGGACTAATACAAGCCTATTCAAGAACAAATAGAATTTATGATGCCACAAAAGCTTTTGGAAATATTGTAACTTTTAGAGATTTAGAAAAAGTTACTATCGATGCAATTACACTTTTTGGCAATTCAAATACCAAAAATGTAATTCTAGAAAAAAGTTATAAAGAGTATTTGGAAGGGTTTAGAGACATTATAACAGGAGAGGCTAAAAGAGGTTATAAAGAAATTGTAAAAGAATTAAAAAATAAGTTTTCAAATATTGATGAACTAACCAAAGAAAGCGATAAAAAAGAATTTGTTAAACTTTTTGGAGAGTATTTAAAGGTTGAAAATATTTTACAAAATTATGATGAATTTATAACCCTTAAAGAGTTTCAGAAGATAGATAGTAGTGATATTGAAGTTGTCAAAGACTTTAAACAAACTTACCATTTAAACGATGAAGATTTAGAGGCACTTAAAGATATAGAGCCTTTACCCGAAAGATTAGTACAAGATTACCGTTCTGTTTATAATGATATTAGAGAGAGTATCAGACAACAAAAAAAAGCAAACAAAGAAGAAAAATCAAATATTGATTGGAGTGATGTTGTTTTTGAAGTGGATTTGTTAAAATCTCAAGAGATTGATTTAGATTACATTTTAGAGCTTATTTTTGAAAAAAATAAAAATACAAAAGATAAAAATGAATTAATAAACGATATTAAAGGCTTAATTCGTTCAAGTATTGGACAAAGAGCAAAAGAAAGTTTAATAATTGATTTTATTAATAATTTTAATTTAGATGAATTTGAAGATAAAGCAAATATAATTGATGGCTTTTTTAAATTTGCTCAAATAAAACTAAAAGAGGAAGCTAAAGAGTTGATTAAGAGTGAAAATCTCAATGAACTTGAGGCAAAAAGATATATTGAAAGATCACTTAAAAAAGAATATGCAAGTGAACAAGGAACGGAACTTAATGATATTTTACCAAAAATGAGCCCTCTCAATCCAAACTATTTACCCAAAAAACATAGTGTTTTTCAAAAAATATCTGCTTTTGTTGAGAAATTTAAAGGTATAGGGAAACATCTTTAATAACAAAAATATAACTTTTAAAATAGTTATAAAATTTCAACTATCTTTTCTACTTCTTTTTCACTCATTTCAAAATCTTCTGCTAAGTCTTCAATGGAAAATCCTCTTTCATAAAATTTTATAATTGCTTTTATTTTAGAGTTTTTTTCTTTCTCTTTCTCTTTTTGAGCCTTTTCTTTCTCTTTTTGAGCTTTTTCTTTCTCTTTTTGAGCCTTTTCTTTCTCTCTTTGAGCCTTTTCTTTCTCTCTTTGAGCTTTTTCCTTCTCTCTTTGTGCTTTTTCTATCTTCTCTTGAGCTTCTTCAAGACCTTTTTGTATTCCTTTATTTTCTGCTGTACTTAGCACAGCATACCAGTCTCTATATTCCTTTAAACTTGCTAAATATTTATTTTGGTCTTTTTTATCCATGTTTACAAACTCAGCTTTACTAAAAGCATCTTTTATTACTTTGTCATCATTAAATATTTTGGGAATTTCATTTAAAGAATCCAAATTATTTAAAAAATAAAACCATTTATCTAGATATGTTTTTAATTCGTTTTCTTTTTTAGTAAATTTAGGCATTTCTACAAATACATAATTTAATTTATCGTAAAATACATCATTGTTTTGGTCTTTTAATTTTACATAATGTAGGTAATCTTGATTATTATTTTCTTTAAACTCAAAATCTAATATCCCAATGCAATAAACAGCTGATAGTTTATAATCCCAACTTACCTTTCTTGGATTTCCTTCTCTCGTTAATGCCGTTCCGTCATAATATAAACCTTTTAAACCCTGCTCCTGTATTAAAATACTTGAATAATACACCATTCTATCTTTAAAATAGGTTTGCTCTGCTCTTTGAAGTTCTACTAGTATATGATTATTCTCTTCATCAAGGCAATAAATATCAAAAACTGTATTTCTATCCCTTTTGCTTAATCCCAATTTCTCTAGATTTTTAAATTTTAAATCAACTATCTTAGCCTTATTTTCAAGCTCTAAAAAAGCATTAATAAAAGAAATAAGTTGTGGTTTACTTCCTTCTTCTCCAAATAGTTTTTTAAAACCATAATCTGTAAATGGATTTATATATTTTGATGTTAAACACATTATCCCCCCTTCCTAGGCATAGCAAAATACACAGCCGTATATCTCTACTGTGTTCATTATAACCTATATTTTGAATAATTCAACAATTTCAGAAAATAAATGAAAATTACTAAATTCCCGCAGGAAGTAAAATTGTTGCAAGTAGAGCAAAAAATATACTTGGTAAAAAAAGAGATTATAATTTTTTAATGGATAATTGTCATCAATTCACAGCAGGTTGTCTTATTGGTGATTTTGAAAATAGTAAAAATTTTTTGTGAATGTTAAAAGATACTGCAAAAAATGAAATACAAGCTAATAATTGGAGGATTTGGGAAACAGATAGAGATTTAAATTTTTTAACATAACACCCTTCTGTTTACCTATCCCCACATGATTCCGTACAGAAAAGGGCATTTCGACTACGCTCAATGACCCTTGGTCTTAATTCTAGCGTTCAACCTTTTGGGCAAGAAAACCTTGCCCTACAAGTTTTCACTTTTATAATTTTTATATAAAATATTAAAATTATTGATTTTTTAAAAAGTAAGTTATATACTTGCCAAGTACTTGGATATAGAGTTTATGATAAAAGAAATATATAGACAATCATTCTTTCAGAATCGTACGAATAGTATAAACACAATTGTATTTATACGTTCGTTATGTGCAATTTATGAGATCATACAATATGGGTAAAAAAATCGTTTTAAAAGAAGCCATTTCTATAGGAATTGGAGGAATGGTAGGCGGCGGGATTTTTGCTGTTCTAGGACTTGCAGTATCTTTGGCTAAAGGTGGAACACCAATTGCCTTTTTATTCGCGGGTATTTTAGCATTAATAACTTCTTACAGCTATGTTAAACTATCACAAAAATATCCCAGCAGAGGAGGAACTGTTAAATTCATCAATCAAGGTTTTGGAAAAACAATCTTTAGTGGTGGAGTTAATAATCTTTTGTGGGTAAGCTATATTATTATGATTTCACTTTATGCTTCAGCATTTGGGTCTTACGCACCAAATTTATTAGAATTAACTCACGATAAAATAATTGATACACACATTTATGCAAGTGCAATTATTGTTTTAGCTACAGCAATTAATTATTATAGTATTGCTGTTGTTGGTAAAATAGAATCTTATGCCGTAGTTATAAAATTGATAATTTTGATTTCCTTTATTTTTATTGGTGCTTACGGTTTAATCGGCAATCCAAATATAGCTCAACTTGCAGTCACTAATTGGGAATCACCAATAAAGTTATTTGCTGGAGGAATGGTTATTTTTGTTGCTTATGAAGGATTTGAACTTATCGCTAATGTAGCACCTGATATAGTTGATCCTGTAAAGAATATTCCAAGAGCTTATTACTATTCTGTAATTTTTGTAATTGTTCTATATATAATTATTGCTTTAGTAACTATAGGTTCACTCCCTTTTGCAAGAATAGCAACAGCACAAGATTATGTTTTGGCTGAAGCGGCAAAACCAATGTTAGGAAGAGTTGGTTTTTCTATTATTACAGTGGCCGCATTAATCTCAACATTTTCAGCAATTAACGCATCTCTTTATGGAGGAAGTAAAGTAAATTATGAAATTGCAGAGGATGATGAATTACCTCATCACTTTTTGGCAAAACTTTGGAATCAGCCCATAGGTTTAATGATTACAGCGGTAACTACCTTAATCTTAGTAAACCTACTTAAACTAGAGAGTATATCAACAGCAGGTAGTGTTGGGTTTTTACTAATTTATGGTATCCCCAAGAAAGAACAAAGTCTTTAATTATTTGTAAAGTATTCTTATTATTACTTTTGATTGCCATTACATAATCACCCTTGTTTTCTATAACCTTATTTGCAATATTCCTATAACTTATT
>JAMOQH010000031.1 GCA_027064085.1 bacterium
CCTAGTTTTGCTTTATTTTTTACATTAAAAAGCCTAATTTCTTTACCTGGTTTAAAATTACCAACAGCCCTAAAATACCTTTTCCATTTTGGAAAATATTTACCAAATGGCATATATTCTCCAAAAGCAAGTAAATACTGTTTATGGTAAGTATTTAAAACTTTTTGGTTTGAATCTATAAAAAATGCAGTATTATAATTCCACCAATCTGTTTTTGTTTTTCTATAAGAAAGCCCACCATAAACAAGGGGAATATCAAGATACGGAGCAACTCTTACTTTTTTGGCATTATATGCAGTTGAGCTATAACTACTTGATTCTGGCCAAATAATAACTTCCGCACCTTCTTTTTGAGCTTTTAAAGATTCATTTTTAAATTTATCTATATTCGTTTGATATTTTTTAGGATTATGAATATCTCTTATATCAATATTTGCCTGAACAACTCCAATTTTAAGTTTTGGAGCTTTTTGCATTTTATTATCATATCTCTTTATTTGAACAACTCCATAAATCATTAAAAATACAAAAAACACCGCAAAATAAGCTAGTTTTTTTAAATATATTTTATAATTATCTCCATTTTTATCTACCATTTTAGAAATAATAAGTTTAAATACTATTATATTGAACAGAGCCATAACAAAACTTAAAAATGAAATCCCAAAAATATCAACTATTTGTATAAATGGCAAAAATAAATACTGTGTATTTCCTAGAGTCCAGTTAAACAACATTGGAAAAAAGAATTCTAAAGAAGCATAAAGTAAAGCAAAGATAAATATATTTTTATTTTCTAAATCAAATTTTTTATATAAATAAAAAAATACTCCATATCTTATCCCTTGTAGAAAAGATAATAGAATATATAAAATCAATGCTAGCCATGATGGTAAATGCCCAAATATAACTATAGTCCCCTTTAACCAATAAAAAGCATGTAAATTTATAACAAGCCCCATTTCTAGCCCTAAAAGAAGAGCTATTTTATTTGATTTGATTTGTTTCATTACAAATAAAATAGGAATAAAAGTAAACCATGCCAAGGGGAAAAAGTTTGTTGGTGGGGCTGAAAACGATGTTAAAAATGCTGATAAAATCACTAAAACTTGGATTATCATTATTTTTCTAAACACAATACTTACCCTTTTTTGTTGTAAAAACCTAAAATCACCCCTAAAGCCACAGACCATAAAGCAGCCAAACCTATTTGATATATTCTAGGAAGCATAAAAGTAATGGTATGAGCAGGGATCCAAAACCAAAATAAAGAATAAAATCCCTTGTCAATATTGTTCCAGTTTTTTTCTCTCATTACAATATTATCTAAAACTCTATGAAATAAAACTAAAAATAAACCAAATTGAACATTTGTAGCAACTGAAATTGCAAAAGCATTAAAAAATGAATTTAATTTAGGCAACATTTCATGAGCCACTAAAGTATCAATAAAACCATGGAATCCAGTAAATGCATATTTTATAAAAACAGCTAATATTGCCCATTCAAGCATTTTTAAAATTAAAATCATAGGATTAAAGGGTAAAAAAACTTTTTTGTTTATTATCCACTTAGAAATAATTTCACCAAAGGTTCCAAGTATGGCAAATTGTATCATCGCCATAATAATAGGATGCGACTTAACTAATAAAATATATGACTGCATATAAACTCCACAATTGTATAGATTGCATATAAGCTATACAATCATTAAAGTTAATAGCATAATTATTTTAATAAAGTAAAGATAAAATATTATTTTTTATCCGTGAGATGATCTTATAATAAATCAGCAGCTAATTGTGCTAAGCCTGACCGTTCACCTCGTTTTAGAGTAACAGAACCAGAAATAGATACTTCTTTCATTTTTTCAACAACATGAACTAAACCATTGTTTATTGCATCTAAATAAGGTTGGTCTATTTGGTATGGGTCACCTGTTAATACAATTTTAGTTCCTTCTCCTGCTCTTGTGATAATTGTTTTGATTTCTAGATTAGTTAAGTTTTGAGCTTCATCAATTATCATATATTGATTAGGAATAGAACGCCCTCTTATGTAAGTAAGTGGCTCTACTTCTATTATTCCCATATCCATAAACTCTTGCATCTTTTTCTTTTTGAGTTCATTACTTTTCTTCTCTTTTGAAGAACCAAGTAATAATAACTCTAAATTATCAAAAATTGGTTGCATCCATGGTTTTAGCTTATCATCTATATCACCAGGTAAAAACCCTATATCTTTTCCCATAGGAAAAACAGGCCTACTTACAAGCATTTTATCATATAAATCACTATTTGTTGTCAATTCTAAACCAGCAGCAATTGCAAGTAAAGTTTTACCAGTTCCTGCTTTACCAATTAAAGAAACAAGTTTGATATCTGGATTTAATAGTATATCAAGTGCTATTCTTTGTTCGTCATTTCTTGGGCTAATACCAAAAACTTCACTAATTACTCTATAATTAATTAAATGAAATAACTCATCTTTTTTATTATACCTTGCAATATGTCTATTATTATCTTCATTAATAAATATTACATATTCATTTGCAAAAAGAGGCTCACTTTCTTCATCTAGTTCGTAACTAATCACTTTATTATCAAATAGTTCATCTATAAAATCTCTAGTTACATTGATTTCTCTATAACCACCATAAACTTCTGTAATATTTAAATTAGAATGCTCACTAAAGTTTTCAGAAGTAACACCAAGTGAATCAGCTTTAATTCTTAAGTTAGTATCTTTTGATATAAATAAAATATCATCTTTAGGATGCTGACGCTTTTCATTTAGGGCAACCAATAAAATTTTGTTATCATTTTTATTCCAATCAAGTAAATTAGGAAATTTTCTGATATCAATTTCATTTTCTAAAACAATTTTTAAAAAAACGCCTTCTCTAATTTCAATACCGTTATTTTTAGAAATATTTCCTTTGTTATCTCTATATTCATCTAATAAATTAGAAAAATGCCTTGCATTTCTACCTAAGTTATTCATGTTTCTTTTAAAACTATCTAATTCTTCAATAACAGTAATTGGAATAATTACAACACCCTCTTCAAATTGATTTAAAAAATTAGCATCATCTAAAATTACATTTGTATCAAGAATAAACCTTTTCATTATTTCTCCTACGAAAATCACTAACAAACTATATCTTATTTTAATATAAAAAAACAAATTTTTTTACAAAAAAAGAGCAAAACATACAACTTATACTATTTCAAACAACAAAGCTATGCAACTGTAGTAATATACCCTTTTAGTATCTTTCTTGATAAATACAATAAATAAAGCTATACTACAAAAGATGTAAGATTGAGGACTTATGAAAAGCTTACCTATAGGAATACAAACATTTAGTAAAATAAGAACTAGTAATTTTTATTATGTAGATAAAACTAGTTTAATATCAAAACTTATTAAGGATAATAAGAAATACTACTTTCTTTCTCGCCCTAGAAGATTTGGTAAATCTTTATTTTTATCAACTTTAAAGAGTGCTTTTAAGACACAAAAAGAATACTTTAAAGGTTTATTTTTAAAAAACAACATCATAATTCTTTTTACATTCCCATTCACATTCTGATGGCTCTTCCCACCTTTTACCATTATAAGATACTTCTACCATATCTTTGATAGCTTTAGCATGCCTTGGTATATTAATCGCTTTACACATT
>JAMOQH010000032.1 GCA_027064085.1 bacterium
AAAATCTGTTTTTTCCTTTTTTAAAGTTCTAAAATCTATATTTTTAACCCAATCTTCGTTAATGAATCCTGTAATTAATTGTTTCATTAATATTTTATTATCTAAGAGCTCTTTTAAGATTTTATCATAACGGTTTTCTATTCTATTTTTATCCTTATTTTTTACCATTTAAGCCTCCTAATAGGAGTATAACTTCTTTTATTTAAATGTGCAAGTGAGGAAGGTTTTAAATTTTTAAACCTAGATTAAAAATTCCGTGTAAAACAAAAATTTTAATTTTTGGTTGAAACGGCAAAAAATAATAAAAATAAAGCAATAAAATTCAGAAAAATATTGAAAAAAAGATGATAATCTGTTATAAACACTAGATTTTTAACGCACGCCCGATAGATTAGGTGCAATTTATTGTTTTTGGGCGGAGGCTAACTTAATTATTTTGGAGGACTTATGTCTACAATTACACTAAGAGAAATGATCGAAGGTGGAGCACATTACGGTCACAGAACAAACAAATGGAACCCTAAGATGAAACAATATATCTATGGGAAAAAAGATGGTATTCATATCATTGATTTACAACAAACTTTAGGTTTATTTGATGACGCATGTGAAGCTGCTAAGAAAATAATATCTAAAGGTGGAGATATTTTATTTGTTGGAACAAAAAAACAAGCACAAAATACTCTAACTGAAGAAGCTAAAAGAGCAGATATGCCTTATGTTTCATATCGTTGGTTGGGTGGAATGCTTACTAACTTTAAAACAATCAAACAAAGTATTGATAAATTAAAAAGATATGAAAAAATGATTGAAACTAATGAAATTAAAAAATATTCTAAAAAAGAAATTTTAAAAATAAATAAGCAAATTCAAAAGCTAGATAGAAACTTAGGTGGTTTGAAAAAAATGAATAAACTACCAAAAGCTTTATTTGTTGTTGATGTTAGAAGAGAACATTTAGCTGTTGCTGATGCTATCAACTTAGGAATACCTGTATTTGCTATTGTAGATACAAATGTTGACCCTGATTTAGTAGATTATCCTATTCCTGCAAATGATGATGCAATTAAGAGTGTAAGATTATTCTTAAGAGGTTTTGCTGATGCTTGTTTAGAGGGTAAAAGAATTTACTCTGAAAGAGTTAAAACTGAATCAAAAGATGGTGTTAAATTTGAAAAGAAAAAATCAAATTTTAGACCTAAAAATGGGAAGAAGACTTTTAAAATTCAAAGGGATGAGAAATAAGCCTCTTAATGATAAAAGGAGATAAAATGGCAGGTAAAGTAACAGCAAGTATGGTTAAAGAATTAAGAGAAAAAACAGGTGTTGGTATGATGGATGCCAAAAAGGCACTTGTTGAAAAAGATGGAAATATGGATGCCGCAATGGCTTTTCTAAAAGAAAAGGGTTTAGCTGCTTCTGCTAAAAAAGCAGGAAGAATTGCTGCAGAGGGTTTAGTAGCAGTTGTTGCAAATGAAAATAATACAAAAGCTGCAATTGCAGAAGTTAATTGTGAAACTGATTTTGTTGGTAAAAATGAAAAATTCAAAGCCTTCGTATCTCAGGTTGCAAATTTTGTTAATGATAATAATGTTAAAGATGTTGAAACATTAATGACTATGAAAGATGGTGATCTAACCTTTGAAGAATTACAATCAAGTTTAGTTGCTACAATTGGTGAAAAGATATCTACTCGTCGTTTTGAAACATTAAACGCTGACTATGTTCATACTTATTTACATTCAAATGGTAGAGTTGCTGCTTTAGTTGCTTTTAAAGCAGACGATGCAAGTTTAGCTAATGATAAATTTAAAACTTTAGCAAAAAATGTGTGTATGCATATTGCTGCAATGAAACCATCTAAGTTAACTTATAAAGAATTAGATCCTAAATTTGTTGAAGAAGAAACAAAAGGTGCAATTGAAAGAGTTAAAAAAGATAACGAAGAAAGAGCAAGATTAGGAAAACATTTATTGAATATTCCAAGATTTATTTCAAAACTACAACTTACAGATGAGATTTTGACTGAAGTAAAAGAAGAAATTAAGAAAGAATTGTTGGCAGCAGGAAAACCTGAAAAAATTCTTGATAAAATTATACCTGGAAAAATGGAAAGATTTATTGCAGACAATACTTCTCTTGACCAAGAACACTGTCTTCTTGACCAATTCTATGCTCTTGATGATAAAAAAACTGTTGGAGCAATTCTTGACGAAAAGAAAAAAGAACTTGGCTCTGATTTTGAACTTATCAGTTTCGTAAGATATGAAGTTGGTGATGGTTTGGAAAAAAGAGAAGAAAATTTCGCAGAAGAAGTTGCTGCTCAAATGAAGTAGAAACCTCGAGAGGCCATAAGCGTGAAAACGACGCTTTTCACAATAATGGACTCGCAGAACCCGTTTCTGAGTAGGGAAACATTCAAAGCCTAAAGTCTTTTCATGTCAAAAAAGTAAAGCTACCGTATCAAGTACGGCATGACGCTTTCTTTTTTTAGATATTGCTTTTTTAAAATCAATATCTTTTAGGATTTCAAAAAAGAATAAAAAAATAAAAATTGCAAATATTAAAACTATTTATATAATGTAATCAAGGATTTTAATTGTATTGCAGGCGAGACAATGAATAATAAAATAGAATTTTTTTAAAGAAAAGATGACTAACTTAACAAATACGCTTAAAAATCAATTTGAAGAATCTGCAAGACTGGAAGTTGAAATAAAGAAAAATTTGAAAGAGTTGGGATTTGAATGATGAGTGATTTAGTTATAATTGATGAAGAAACTTTAAAAGAAAAAATTTATACAATAAGAGGCTTGCAGGTAATGCTTGATAGAGATTTAGCAAAATTGTATAAAGTTGAAACAAAGGTGTTCAATCAAGCTGTTAAAAGAAATATAAAAAGATTTCCAGATGATTTTATGTTTCAATTAAGTAAAAATGAACTTGAGAATTGGAGGTCACAATTTGTGACCTCCAATTCTGATAAAATGGGATTAAGACGCTTACCCTTTGGAGCAAGTTTAAAAGATTTAGGTAAAAAATGGTTTGCATTTTTTAAATTTGAAAAGGGGGCTATTGAAGTGTTGGGGAGGCTTGGGGTATGAGTAGTCTTATAAAAAGTGAAGAGTACAAAAACTTTATTAAAAACATAAAAAATAAAATCTATTCATCACAAATAAAGGCAGGAATATCTGTTAATAAAGAAATGTTAATGCTTTATTGGAATATTGCAGAAATGATAGTTGAAAAACAAGAAAAATCTTCATGGGGAAGTGGATTTATAAATGAAATAAGTAAGGATTTAAAGAAAGAATTTCCAGAAATGAAAGGATTTTCTAAAAGAAATCTTCTTTATATGAAAAGGTGGTTTTTATACTGGAATGAAATTGTGCAACAAGCTGTTGCACAATTAGAAAATATAATTCCTTGGGGACATAATATCGTTATTATAGAAAAGATAAAAGATATTGAAACCGCAATATTTTATATCAATAAAACAATAGAAAATAACTGGTCAAGAGCTGTTTTAGTTCATCAAATTGAATCAGGATTATATAATAGACATGGAAAAGCTATTAATAACTTTAAAGAAAACCTTCCTGCTATTCAATCAGACCTTGCAAAACAAGTATTAAAAGATCCTTATTGTTTTGATTTTTTGACATTAACAGAAGATTATAATGAAAGAGAACTTGAAAATGCACTTGTTGATAATATAACTCAATTTCTTTTAGAATTAGGAGCTGGATTTTCATATTTGGGAAGACAATATAAATTAAATGTTGGCGGAGATGATTTTTATATAGATTTACTCTTTTATCATGTTAAATTACATAGTTATGTAGTTGTGGAGTTAAAAACTGTTAAATTTATACCCGAATTTGCAGGAAAATTAAATTTCTACATATCAGCAGTAGATGGAATATTAGCAACTGAAACTGATAACCCTACAATTGGAATTTGCAAATCTAAAAATGATACAGTAGTTGAATACTCATTAAAAGATGTAAATAAAGCTATTGGTGTAAGTGAATATCAATTAACAAATTTCTTCCTGATGAGTTTAAATCATCATTACCAAGTATAGAAGAAATTGAAGCTGAGCTTGAGAATAAGTAATGGAGCTCTATGTAGGAACAAGGAAACTCCCACCAACAAGGGGGGGCAACCCTTTGTTCAGATGCAAAGCATTTGATGGTGGAGAGGATAAAGAGGAGAATAAGTGGAAAATTATCATCATATTGTATGGGTAACACATAATAGTAGAATTAGTGAAAGAATGATTATATTTAAGGTATCAAGAGGAGAAGCTCTTATATTATCAGATGCAGATGAAGTTGAAATAGCTAACTATATTTTTCAAGTTTCAGATAAAATAAATATAAAGGTTTGTTCGATTAATATTTGTAAAGACCATATTCATATGCTGATAAATGCCAATAATAAAGATATATCCCAAATAATGAAATCAATTAAAGGAAAAACAACTCATTTATATAAAAAAAATCACAATATAGATTATAGTTATAGCTTATGGGCTCAAAAATATTTCTCTGAAAAGATAAAAAATGAATCACACTTCACAAATGTTATTGAGTATATAGAAAATAATAGAAATAAACACGAATTGCCTAGAAATATAGAACTAGAAAAGACGATATATCGATATAAGGATTCCCACCAAATGGACTCCCACCAACAAGGGGTTGCAACCCCTTGTTTCAGATGCAGAGCATCTGATGGTGGAAATGATAAAGATGAGGAATAATGACTAAAAGAAGACATAGATTATTAGAAAAAGATAATGTTGGAGGGGATGATGAATAAGAAGGGCTTGCCTGATGGGTGGAAAATTAAACCCTTGGATAAAATTGCACATTATTTAAACGGCTTAGCTCTTCAAAAATTTAGGCCAAAAAATGATAATAATTTTTTACCTGTATTAAAAATCTCCCAATTAAGAAGTGGCTTTGCGGATGGTAAAGAAAAAGCTGATATAAATATAAAATCTGAATATATTGTTGAGAATGGTGATGTTATATTTTCATGGTCAGGTAGCCTAATTGTTGATATCTGGTGTGGTGGAAAAGTAGCTCTGAATCAGCACTTATTCAAGGTAACTTCTATTGATTATGATAAATGGTTTTATTATTATTGGACTAAAGAACACCTAAAAGCCTTTCAACAAATAGCAAAAGATAAAGCTGTAACAATGGGACATATAAAAAGAAGTCACTTCAGTGAAGCTTTGTGCATTATTCCTGATAAAATTATCTTAAAAAAGGCAAAAAAAATTATCTCTCCATTATTAGATAGAATAATTTCAAATAGATTAGATAATAATAATTTAAAAGAAGAAAGAGATACTCTCTTACCTAAATTAATGAGTGGTGAGATTAGAGTTGGGGTGGGTAATGATGCAAATGGAGATTAAGTGCTTTAACTGAATACATAAGAATATTTGTAAAAACATAAAAAAATTTATGTTTTTACCCAAATTAAAGACCTTTTGGGGCTTTAATTTCAATTTACAAGACCGTAGGGCTTGTAAATCCACGGAAAACCATTGAAAATGGGTTGAAGTGGCAAGAGTTTAGGAAATAAAAAGGAGGTTTCATGACTATAACAGAAGATGAATTAGAATTATTAGCAATAGAATGGTTTAAAAATCTAGGCTATGACTATTTATTAGGATATGATATAGCCCCAAATGGTGAAACTCCTTTAAGAAAAAATTATGAAGATGTTTTATTGGAAAATAGATTGGAAACAGCTCTTATAAAATTAAACCCAAGTATTCCTTTTGACGCAATTACTGATGTAATTTATAGATTAAAAAGACCACAAAAAACTAGTTTAGTTCAAAATAATCAAGAATTTCATAAAATGCTTTTACAAGGTGTTAGTATTGAAGTAAAAAAAGATGATGGTGCAGATATTGAAATTGTTAAACTTATAGATTTTCATAATATAGAAAATAATGATTTTTTAGTTGTAAACCAATATACAATTAATGGAAAAACAGAAAGAAGACCTGATATTATTGTATTTATAAATGGATTACCAATTTCTGTGATAGAATTAAAAAACCCTGTTGGAGAAAATGCTACAATAGAAGAGGCATTTAATCAAATACAAACATATAAAAATGAAATAGAGGATTTATTTGTTTATAATGAAGCTATTGTTATTAGTGATGGGATAAATGCAAGAATTGCTTCACTAACTGCTGATAGAGAATGGTATATGTATTGGCGAACTATTGAAAATGAAAATGATAAACCTAAGCTTGAATTAGAATTAGAAACAATGATAAATGGATTTTTTAAAAAAGAATTACTTCTTGATTATTTACAGAATTTTGTTCTTTTTGAAGACAACGGAAAGGACTTAATTAAAAAAAATGCAGGATATCATCAATTTCATGGAGTTAGAGAGGCTGTTTCTTCTGTTTTAAGGGCAAAATTTAATAAAACTAGAAAAGCTGGGATTGAAAGGGAAGATAAAGATACAAGAGTTGTTTTTGGTGATTATATTTCTATTTATGATATTGAAGATGCTGTAAATGATAAGGCAACAGTGCCCATATATTATGAAAGCAGATTGGCAAAACTTGATATTGATGAAGCTTTAATGAAAGATATAGATAATGAGGTTGAAGAACTGGTTGAAGGTTCTGAATTAAGTGATCAAGAAAGTTTTAAAAGTAAATGGAGTACTCTAGAGAAACTTGTTGGGGCAAAAAATAGAGTTGAAGAGATTGCAAAAGATTTAGTTGAGCACTTTGAAAACCGTTTATCTTCTATAAGTGGTAAAGGTATGATTGTTGCTATGAGTAGAGCAATTGCAGTTGAATTATATGATGCGATTATACAATTAAAGCCCAGGTGGCATAATGAAGACCCTCAAAAAGGAGTTCTTAAAATTATAATGACAGGTAGTGCAAGCGATAATCAAGAAATGCAAAAACATATTTACAGTAAACAAGTTAAAAAAGAAATAGAAAAAAGATTTAAAGACAATGAAGATGAATTAAAGCTTGTAATTGTAATAGATATGTGGCTAACAGGTTTTGATGCTCCATCACTTCATACAATGTATATTGACAAACCCATGAAATCTCATAATTTAATGCAAGCTATTGCAAGAGTTAATAGAGTTTTTAAAGATAAAGAAGGTGGACTGGTTGTTGATTATATTGGAATTGGAAACGAACTTAAAAATGCTTTGAAAACTTATACAAATAGTAAAGGAAAGGGAAAAACAACAATTGATACTCAAGAAGCGTATAATCAATTAATTGAAAGAATTGAAATTATAAGAAATATGTACCATGGTTTTGATTATAGTAATTTTAAAGAAAATTCTTTAATCCTATTGCCTTCATCTGCAAATCATATTTTAGGATTAAAAGATGGTAAAAAAAGGTATTTTGATACAGTTTTGGCTATGTCAAAAGCATTGAGCTTATGTTCAGGTATGGATGAGATAAAAGAATTTAAAGAAGAAATTGCTTTTTTTCAAGCTGTAAAAATTGCAATTCTGAAGTCATTTGAGAATCCTAGGAAAAAAGTAAATAAGAATATAGTTATAAAACAAATAATAGACAATGCTATTGTATCTGATGGCGTAGATGATATTTTTAAATTAATAGGTATTGAAAAACCAAATATCAGTATATTATCTGAACAATTTATTAATGATATTTCTAATATTCCTTACAAGAATCTTGCTGTTGAATTACTTGAAAAATTATTAAAAGATACAATTAAAGCTAGAACTAAAACAAATATTGTAAAAGAAAAGAAGTTTAGTGATAGATTAAAGGCTAGCCTTAATAATTATCATGTTAAAGGCATAGAAACAGCTCAGATAATAGAAGAACTTATTGCAATGGCAAGAGAGATTGCCAAAGATTTTGAAAATGAAAAAAAACTTGGTCTTGACTTTGATGAACTTGCATTTTATGATGCTCTTTCTGAAAATGAAGAGGCACTAAGAGAAATGGGGGATAAAATATTAAAAAATATTGCTATTGAATTAACAGAAAAATTAAGAAAAAGTATTAGTGTTGATTGGCAAAAAAGAGAGAGTGTTAGAGCAAAAATGAGAAATATTATAAGAATAATATTAAAAAGATATAAGTATCCTCCGAATAAAAGCTCAGAGGCTATAAGCCTTGTAATGAAGCAAACAGAAGTATTGAGTAATGAATGGAGTAAATAAAATAGCAGTTTTTTTAAATAAATATTTTACTATGGGAGAGAATATGAAAAGAGTATTATTAAAAATTTCAGGAGAAGCACTTAAAGGAGATAAAGATTTTGGTTATTCTTCTACTATGCTAAAGCAGGTTGCGAAAGATGTTTTTGATTTACAAAAAGAAGGATATCAAATTTCAATAGTTGTAGGAGGAGGAAATATTTTCCGTGGAGTAAATGGTGCAGAAACGGGTATTAAAAGAGTTAACTCTGATTATATGGGAATGCTTGCAACAATTATGAATGCTATTGCTTTGGGAGATGTTTTATTTTCAGAGGGCCTAAAAACAAAAGTTATGTCTGCAATTAAAATGGATAGTGTAGTAGAGCCTTATTCATATAAAAGAGCTTGTTCATTTTTAGAAAAAGGAGAAGTCGTAATTTTTGGAGGAGGAACAGGAAACCCGTACTTTACAACTGATACAGCAGCAACTTTAAGAGCTATAGAAATGAATAGTGATATGCTTCTTAAGGCAACGAAAGTTGATGGCGTTTATGATAAAGATCCAGCTAAATTTACTGACGCTAAATTATACACTAAGCTTTCTTTTGATGAAGCAATGGAAAAGGGCCTAAAAATTATGGATTTAACAGCGTTTGCATTAGCAAGTGATAATAATCTTGAAATAATAGTTTTTAATTTATTTAAAAAAGGTAATTTATTAAAAGCTGTAAAAAAAGAAGTTGGAACACAGGTATCTTTCTAGGAGTATTATGTTAGATTTTAGTTTTAAAGTATTAAATAAAGATAAAAACTCTAAGGCGAGACGGGGCAGAATTAAAACTCGTAGAGGTGAAATTGAAACTCCAATTTTTATGCCCGTAGGAACTGTAGGAAGTGTAAAAGGGCTCACTCCTGATGATTTAAATGATTTAGGTGCTCAAATTATTTTAGGTAATACTTATCATTTATTTTTAAGGCCGGGATTAGCTCTTCTAGATGATTTTGGTGGTTTGCATGACTTTATGAAATGGGATAAACCTATTTTAACAGATAGTGGTGGATTTCAAGTATTTTCTTTAGCTGATTTAAGAAATATCAAAGAGGAAGGTGTTACTTTTAAGAGCCATATAAATGGGAGTAAGTTATTTATTTCTCCTGAAATATCAATGAAAATTCAAGCAAGTATCAACAGTGAAATAGTAATGGCTTTTGATGAGTGTCCTCCAGACCCAAGAGACCATAAATATATAGAAAATTCTATAGAAAGAACTACAAGATGGTTAAATAGATGCAAAACTACAATAAAAGATGGGCAAGCATTGTTTGGAATTAATCAAGGTGGTATTTTTACAGATTTAAGGCTTAGACATTTAGAGCAAATTGTAGAACTTGATTTACCTGGATATGCAATAGGAGGGCTTTCTGTTGGTGAAACTAATGAAGAAATGTATGAAGTTTTAGATAATATTACTTATAAATTTCCAGAAAATAAACCAAGGTATTTAATGGGAGTAGGTAAGCCTGAAGACATACTAGAGGGTATAGAATCAGGTGTAGATATGTTTGATTGTGTTATGCCAACAAGAAATGCAAGAAATGGGCAATTATTCACTTGGAATGGTAGAGTTAATATCAAAAGAAAAGATTTTGAATTTGACCATGACCCAATAGACAAAGAATGTAACTGTTATACATGTAGAAATTTTTCTAAGGCTTATCTAAGGCATCTTTTTAAAGCTCACGAGATACTTTTATATAGATTATTAAGTATTCATAATTTACATTTTTATTTAGATTTAGTTGAAAAAAGCCGTGAAAAAATAGAAGATGGTAGTTTTAAAGAGTGGAAAGCTAAAGTTATAGATAAAATCAAAGAGCGAGTAACAAAAGATTAATTATTTATTATACTTTGGGCCTTTCAGCCAAATAAATTTGTCTTACAGGCAAAAAAGTAATCAGCAAGCTGTTTCTTTTTTACTAATATTTCAACTTTAATAAAAGAGCTTTATGGTCAGATGGAGTTCCTGAAGGAGTAATAATATTAACACTATCATCAATATATTGCTCTAGAAGTTTTGGTGATAAAATAATATGATCCATAATACTTTCGTATCTAGTATGAGTTGATTCTCTTTTATATTCATAATTTATAGATAAAAAATCATTTTCGTTATTTTCATCTGTTTTTAGTGTTAACATATCAAGAGTATTTCCTTTTTCAAAGTCTTCACCGGTTTCTGTTGCGGTATTTGCATCTCCTGCAATAATAATATCATCATTTATTGGGTCTAAATTATCAATAATATAGTTTTCTAAAGCATAAGCTTGAGCTCTTCTTTTTCTTATACAATCGGGACAAGATGGCCAAGGAGATTGAGCTTTTAAATGTATATTAAAAATAGTAATAGCTTTATCAAAAACTTTTAATTTTATTTCTAAGACAGGCCTCATATTATTAAAACTATAAGAATATCCAGATATAGGATCTTGATATCTTTCTGTTAGTATAGTATCTATTTCATCTATAGGCCAGCGACTAATTACTGCTAAATAATCATTTCCATCATCACCACCATAGCCCCCATAAGTAGAAAATTTTATTTCTGCATCTATGTTAAGAGCATTTAATTCTTTTAGCAATGCTTCTTTATCTTCAACTTGTATTTCTTGACTAACCATTATAGCAATATTTTTTTCTTTTATAAATTTTGCTAAATTTTTATAAGCATAGGGATTTTTTAAATCATATAAATTGTAAGTAGAGAAAACTAGAGTTTTTTTACAAGTACTTTCTTCACATGTTTCATGTTCTGAACATAGTGATTTTCCACAAAGCAATGTTTTGTTGGTACAAATATTGTTTATTAATACCTCATCTGTAGCACATTTTTGCGTTTCACTTTCTTTAGCACATGAAAAGATTAACAAAGATAGCAATATTAGTAACATTAGTTTTTTTAAATTTTTTTTATACATATTATCCCTAATCATAAGCCCTTTTGCTTTTATCTTATTTATAAAAAAATAGCAAATATAAAAAGAAATAAGCTTTGCTTAGTTACTTTTTAAGAGTAAAGACAAATTTTGGCTTTACGACTTTAATAATTTAAGTTTTTTTAATATTCTATTTAAATATTTAACTTTAAATTCATCATAAGCATCAACTTTTATATATTTAGCTAGAAATAAAGTAATCACAAACTGAAAACTACTACCTACGGCTAATAATAAAAACCAATTTATAGTTTTTAACTCTATTTTTGAAAAGTAAAATATAGCAGTTACTATTATAAAAAACATAATTATTTTAAATAAATCCTTAATTATTGGAATAAGTTCAAAATCCTTATTAAATTTCTTGTAAAAAACAAGCAATGTAAAGAAATATAATACTTTAACTATAGAAATTGTCATAGCAAGGCCTTTCGCCTCAAAAATTGATGATAACAATGAATATAATGGTAAAGAAATAAGAGTCATCATTGCACCAATTATCATTGGAGTTTTGGTGTTATGAATCGCATAATAAAATCTTGAAATTATTATTATTGAGGCCCAAAAAGGTATAGATAGTGATAACATTAAAAATATATCGCTAGTTGTAATAGCATCGTTAATACTATAAGCTCCTCTTTGATAAACAAGTTTTATTATTTCATAGTGAAAAACTATAAACCATGATGTTGCAAATCCTGTTACAAAAAATACTAGAGTTAGGCTTTTTCTTGCTAATTCACTAAATAATTTAAAATCTTTTCTTGCAAAATATTCCGATAAAAATGGTAGAATCGCTTGTGCATTAGCTTGTGCAAATAATCCTATAGGCACTAATACCAATCTTCTTGAATTATTTAAATAAGAAATTGTTCCTTTATCTAAAAATGAGCCATATCTTTTACTAAGCCAATCATCTAAAGTTATTAAAATTAATCCTAACATAATAGGAATAGATTTTTTAAAAAAATTAATAAAATCTTTATCTTTTATATTAAAGTTTATTTTAAATTGTATTTCTTTTCGTAGTGCAAAAAATTGTAAACCAAATGGGCCTATAAAGGCTCCAACTAAAGCACCAATGGAAAACCCTATCATTCCATAAGATGCAAAAAGCAAACCAAAAATTATTATTGAAATGTTATAAATTAATGGAGCAAGTGCTGGAATAAAAAATTTTTTCTTTGATAATAAAATTGCAGAAATTATTCCGCCGTTATAGAAAAATAGTTGAGCAGGCAGTACAATCCTTGTAAATAATATTGTTTTTTCAAGAGTTTCTTTATCGAATCCAGGAAACATTGATTTAATTATACTAGGTGCTAGTATTTCTAGGGTAATAATGGAAATTACTAAAATAATAGTCATAGTTGAAATAATAATACTATATAATTTCCACCCTTTTTCCTCTTCTTTATTTACCATATAGGCAGTAAAAATAGGAATAAATGTTAAGGAAAATGCTCCTCCTGCAACCAAATAATTTAAAAAATCTGGTAAGGTAAAGGCTGCAAAATATGCATCTGTCTGAATACCAGAGCCAAACTTAGAGGCAATTGTTGCATCTCTAACAAAGCCAATAATACGACTTAATAAAAGAGATGATGTCATTAATAGTGAAGCTATAGTTATTTTTTTCATTTAAAATATATACATCCATTTAATATAAAGAGTATTACTTACATTTACCGAATTCAATAAAATATTAAAATAGTCACTTAAAATAACATAATAATGTCTTGTTTGAATTAAATAATAAGATGCTCCTAAGTTTATAAAAAAATTATAATTACCCTCAAATACAGTCATTACTCCTAAATTTACTGAGATATCATTATTTAAGTATATATTATCAATAATACCAAAAGAAAATGATTTATAAGAGAAATAATTAGTACTAATATCAAGATTTGCTTCTATTAGAAAACTAAATCTGTTAAAGTCTGTAGAAAAATATGTAATATTGGTATTTATATTAAAGCGATTTACATCATTTTTAAGTAAATATTTAAAATAACTGCTATTTCTTAATGAATAGTATTCAAAAGTATTAACCCCAAATGAAAACTCTATTCCAACATGACCACTATTACCATAAATGTCTTCCAATTTATTGTTTTCGTTAGCTAGTTCTTCATTTGCATTTATTGATATACCTAAAATAAAGATAAAGATATAAAAAAACCTAGAAAGACTTCTAATATTCATTTAATTTTCTTTTAGAAAGTAGGTTTTAAATATTTTATCATATAATGTTTGTTTGTCATCAGATACAAGCATAAATAAATAAGGAAATAACAATAATAAGTTTAGTGTAATCATTAAAAGATTTCTAAATATTAAAACAATGGGTGATGCTAAATTATCATTTCTATAAATTTTATATCCAAATAAGTAATTGAATGGTGTTGATTTTATTATAATATTAAAAATAGTATAATATATAAGTGTAATTAAAAAATATCCTATTAATAATGACTTAAAATTAAAGTTATCATTAATTATAAAATCTGTTATTCCTTCAATGTAAGAATACGGTGTTTTTATCATATTGGGTTTAATTAAAAATAAAAAATATAAAAAAGTTAATCCTAAAATTATAGCTTGGTCTAAAATAGTTGAACTTAATCTTGCAAAAAATTTTAATACTTTGTAGTGTTTGGTTATACTTGAATTATTTAATTCATCTTTTTTTTGTTCTGAGTTTAATTTAGAATTCATTGAAAAGCCTAAATTATCAAACTTAGAGCTAATATCTTTCTTTTCTTTTTGTTTGTCTTTTTGTGTAGCTGTTGCTAAATCTGTTTTAGACTCTGTGATAGTAGACCCCTCAGTAGGATGAGTCAACGACCCCGTAGCAGGATGAGTCAACGACCCCGTAGCAGGATGAGTCAACGACCCTGTAGCAGGATGAGTCAACGACCCTGTAGCAGGATGAGTCAACGACTCATCCCTACTAGGGTCTAAATCCTTTATGTTAAATTTTAATTTTCCTACATTAGTAACCTCAACGGGTTTGGTTTCTTCTTCATCATCAAACAATTTAAATGTATTTGCATACTTGCTTCTTAATTCGTCTTTTGGTTTTTTTTTAGGAGTATTATTTGTAGTTTCAGTCATTATTTACCTCGTTTAACTTTGATATTATTAATACTAATGCTGCAATTGATGCTGTTTCTGCTCTTAAAATAGGAAGAGGCATTTTATATCCTTTAAAACCTATATCATAAAAAAAGTTTTTTTCTTCTTCAGAAAATCCACCTTCTGGACCTATTGCAACAAAAATATCCTGCTTTGCATTATTTATAATTTGAGGGGTAAAAGTCAAATTTTCGTTTTTTGTATCAAATATAATTTTTAATCCTTCATTTAATTTTAATTTATTAAGTTTAGTTGGTTGATTTATTTTTACTAGTCTTGATTGATGTGATTGAGTTAATGCTTTATACATAATTTTATTTAGTCTTTCTTTTTTAGATTCCCAATTATTTATTTTTAATTTACTTCTTTGAGTTTGAATAAAAGTTATTTCGTCTATTCCTAATTCTACTGTTTTTTCTACTAGCCATTCTAGTCTAGGCCATGAAAACAAAGATTGTATTAATATAATTTTATTTTTTTTATTAGTTTCAACTTTTTCTTTAGATAGAATTTTAAATTCTATTAGTTTTTTAGTGATTTTCATTATTGTTGTTTGATATATCACTCCATTATTGGATATATTTATCTCTTCATTAATATTAAACCTTAACACATTTTTAATATAGTTTATGAAATATGCTGAAGTTAAAACTATGGTATCTTCCTTTATGTTTATTTCGGGCAAATATATTATCTTATTACTCATCTTAACCTTTTAAATCATATTTAATGCAGTCATAATATCAAATGCATAAAGTCTTGTTTCTTCTATTAAGTCAAAATCTGGAACTAATGATTTTGCTAAACCTTCTATTGTTATTAAAGCAACAAATATCATAGTGTAGTTTGCAACTATTTTTACTTTATGTTTTGCAATAATTGCATATAATTTAGAAATAATAACAGAAAATTCTATTTCTGAGAGCTTTAAGTTAGATACATACAATTTAAACATTTTATCAATATCAGTAAAATAATCATTATAATTAATTTTTGGATATTTGTTATATCCTCCACATGCTTGAAAGATTGCTTCTGCAACTTTTGATGAGTCAGATTGTATAACTCCTAAAATAAAATTTAAAGTAATTTTCTTTTCTGTATTTGAAATTTTACCTATAACTCCACAATCAATAATCGCAATTTTATTGCCTTTATCTAAAACAAAAACATTGCCTGGATGCGGGTCTGCATGAAAGAAACCGTCTCTGTAAATCATTTTTAAACTTGCATCTAAACCTAATTTAGCAATTTTTTCTGGGTCAGCATTAATTTTTTGATAATCAGTGGGTTTAACTCCATCTATGTATTCCATTACTAACACTTTATCATTACTATAATTTTTGAATGCTTTAGGAAATATTATATCTTCATCATTTTTAAAATTTTCAATAAATCTTTCAAGGTTTTTTAGTTCTAAGTTAAAATCAAGTTGTTCTATTAATGCTTTTTCTAGTTCTTTAATAATATTAGCTAGATTAATTAATTTAGCTTTTGTAGATACTTTTTCTGCAAATTTACTAAAGTTTTTTAATATTGTTAAATCAAAAAGCATATTCTTTTTAATATTGGGTCTTCTAATTTTAACAGCAACGAATTCTCCTGATTTTAATTTTGCCTTATGAACTTGTGCCACAGATGCAGATGCAACAGGTTTTTTATCAAATTCATTAAATATTTCACTTGGTTTTTTATTAAATTCATTAAGAAAAGTGTTTTCTACTTCATTATATGAGAAAGGATCGACATCATCTTGTAGTTTTTTTAAGGAATTAATGAAAAAAGTTGGTAATAAGTCGGGTCTACTACTTAAAACTTGCCCAAATTTAATAAATGTTGGCCCCATTTCTTCTATAATTTCAATAGTAATATCAGAAAATAGTTTATTTATATCATTTTTTGTTAAAATACCAGAAGATTTATAATCTAAATCTAAATATTTTATATATCCCTTAAAATAACCAATTAAGATAAGAAAATAAATTTTAGTCATTCTTTGAAAGATTTTTAAGCTATTCATAAACACTCCAAAATATAATTCCAATTTACAATAATAATGCTTATAAATCAATGAATTATTAAAATATAAATGTATCGTTTGACTTGTAGTCGTTTATAATGCTAATAATAACTATGTTATTTTTTATTTGGAGGAAAAATGGAAGAAAGAAGGTGCCCTTACTGTGATGAAGTTATAAACTTAAATGCTAAAAAATGTAAACATTGTGGTGAATTTTTAGACCCTACATTAGTTGCTGCTAATGGTGGAGGAGTAGGTCAATCTGCAAAGAAAATGTTACCTGCATTTATTTTATGCTGGTTTTTTGGTGCATTTGGTGTGCATAGATTTTATGTAGGTAAAACAGGTACTGGTATTATTCAATTATTTACACTTGGTGGTTTGGGTATTTGGGCATTAATAGACTTAATTACTATAGTAATGGGTAATTTCACAGATGCAGATGGTAATAAAATTAATCAATGGACTTAAATAATAGCTTTCTTGCTTAATTTATCTTTATAAAATTATAAAAATTTAATATTTTTAAGATTCTAGCTTAAAAATCCACGAAATAAGCACTAGTGATTATGTAGTGGCTTAATAATTTCTACTTGCAGTTTCTAAACTACAAGTTTCATTTGCCCACACAATATCAATTACAGCCCATTTATCTTTTGGATTAAGTGCTTGAGAGCTATAACTATGTTCTTCCCCATTACAAATAATTTTTATAGTTGCAATACTTGCACCCATTCCTTGAGCATCAAAATAATCAACTCCAACAGTATATTTACCATCTTTAGGACTTTCTATTTGTATAACTTCAGGGCCAAAACCATTGGTGTCATCTCTGTCTAACCTTGGATTATCTATACTTACACCGTGTTCACCCCAATCAGGATTTGAAACAGCCCAAAAACAATCATTTATTGTACCCCACTTTGAACTATCAACGCCTGGTTTTAATAAATGTAAATCCATATCACTATTACCACCTTTGTCCCATGTTAAAGTTACATTTAAGTGGTCACGAGTTTTGGCATTAATATGAATATCACAATATGATTTTTCTCCATCATTGTCTGTTGCAGTAAATCTAGCAATATATTCTCCAACTGTATCTGGAATGAATTGAGTTCTTGTTCCTGTTGTTGGATTTAAACTTGATGCTGTACCATCTGGTTTACTAAAAAAACTCCATTCTGTTGAAACAACAGTTCCATTGCTATCTGTTGCCTCTGCTGATAAACGAACTGGAGCTTCAAATAAATAAGCTCTTGAGATATCATTTGAACATGTTACTATCGGTGCAACACAATCTTCATCAATTCTGCCATCACAATTGTCATCTATACTATTTCCACAGATTTCAGTATCTAATGGTAAAATTTCATCAATACAGTTATTAGTATCATAAATACCATCTTTACATTCATATCTACCTTCTTTACATCTAGAATTTGGGTATTGTGTTTCTAAAATATCTCTTGTATAGCATTTTTTAGATAAAATTTCTCCATTTGGATTTAAATCAGTTGTTCCATCACAATCGTTATCCTTATTATCGCATATTTCTTCACTTGGCAAAATTTCTCCATCACAACTACCCCATTCTTCACCACCAACACAACTAATAATACCTGTTTTGCATTCTCCTATGTTAATTTTACTGCTATCTCCTGTATAACAATCAAGAGTGCTACCTGAGCTACATGAACAATTATCATTAATTGTTCCATCACAATTGTTATCTAGTCCATCAGAACAATTATCTGTTTCTGCTGTTTTTACACATGGAATTTCAAATATACATTGTGTCTCTTTATCTATGTATCCATTTTCACACTCACAAGAGGCATTTCCGTCTTTATCATAAATACATTCTCCATGTTCTCCACAATTTACTCCATCACATGGATTAGTAACAACTTCACATTTTCCAGTGTCATTATTACACATTTCAATAATTGAGCATTCAACATTTTGACATTTGTCCTCAATGCAACTAAGATTTTCTTCAATGTAGCCATCATTACAATTACATTTTGCTACTTTATTTTCAATAACACAATTACCATTTCCACAATTTACATTTTGACATAAAGTATTTTCATCTATGCATTCTCCTTCTTGGCAAATTTCATTATTAGCACATTCACTGTTTTTAATACATGGTGCTTGAGTGCATGAAAGCCCTTGTGGAATAAAGCCTGTATCACAATCACAAGTTGCACTAGCATTTATTACTATACATTTTCCATGATTTGAACATTTTTTATTTTGACATAAAAAACTATTACTTACACATTTTTTAGAAATGCAAATTTGGTTTTCACTACAGTCTTCATCCTTTTGGCAAGTATCTCCACCATCACCATTACTTTCACTACAAGAAATTATAAAAATAGATAAAAAAAGACTTAAAAAAAATATTAAATGCTGTTTGTTATTCATTATATTTCCTCTCTTTTAATGTTTGCACCCAAATTTTGTAATTTTTTATCAATATTTGCATATCCTCTATCAATTTGTCTAATATTATACATACTAGATTCTCCTTTTGCTACTAATGAGGCTATTAATAATGCCATACCTGCTCTAACATCTGGTGAATCGAGTTTTGTACCATACAATTCAGATGGGCCGACAATAACAGCTCTATGAGGATCACATGGAATAATTTTTGCCCCCATAGACATTAAATTATCAACAAAATACATTCTTCCTTCAAACATTTTTTCAAAAAATACTATTGTTCCCATTGCTTGAGTTGCAACAGTAATCAATATACTCATTAAATCACTTGGAAATGCTGGCCACGGTCCATCATAAATCTGAGGGACAGCCTTCATCATATCATCTTTAATTTTTAATTCTTGGTTTTTGGGAACAATAATATCATTTCCGTCCCATTTTATACTTACACCTAATTTTTCAAAATTAATCAAAATCATGTATAAGTCTTCTCTTCTGCAATTTTTTATTCTTATTTCACTGTTACTAACAGCAGCTAGGCCAATAAAAGAACCTATTTCTAAATAATCAGGCCCAATAGTATGCTCGCCACCATATAGTCTATCAACTCCAGTGATATATAAAGTACTAGTGTTAATTCCTTCTATTCTTGCACCTATACTATTTAAAAACTTAATTAAATTAGTAACATGAGGTTCTTGAGCTGCATTTCTTATTATTGTAACACCTTTTGCAAGTACAGCTGCCATAATAATGTTTTCAGTTGCGGTAACAGATGGTTCATCAAGAAAGATTTCAGCTCCTCTTAAGTTGTCTTCTGCAGTAACCTCAAATACATCAGATAACTTGATGTTGGCTCCAAGCATTTCTAAGCCTATAAAGTGAGTATCTAGCCTTCTTCTACCTATAACATCTCCCCCTGGAGGAGGTAACATTACTTTTTTATGCTTACTTACCATTGGTCCTAAAAATAAAATGCTTGCTCTAATTCTTTGGCATTCTTCTTTTGGAAGTTCAAAAGTATTTATTCCTTTGTTTATAATATATAAAGTTGTATCATCTATCCATTCAACAACTCCACCTATTTTTTGAATCACTTCTATCATTACCTCAATATCTCTAATTTTAGGCATATTTTTTAATATAATTTTTTCATCAGTTAAAAGAGTTGCTGCTAAAATAGGCAAAGCTTCATTTTTACTTCCTGATGGTATTACTGTTCCTGATAGTTCTTTTTTCCCATTAATTACAAAGCGTTCCATAATACTCCTCAAAAGTTTTGATTAAGGTATCATAAAATGAAGTCATTTTGTAGTTTTTTTAATATTAATTTGGCTTTTATTTATTTTCCAGTGAAATCTTATAGTATTTTCTACATGGGTTTCTTTTCTCCATTTTTAAGATTTTAAGCTTAAAAATCAATGTAATAAACTGTTTATAGGTTATGAAATTGCAAGTAACTACTTTTATTCCTAATTCTCTAGCATTTTATTAGTTGAAATGTATAAAAGTTATTGATTAATAATCTTTCCAACTTTTTCAACTGTTAGTTTATCATTTCCTAGAAACGGGTATCCTTCCCAAACAACAGTTTTATCTGGAGCAATAATTACTACATGAGGAATTCCTCTTACTCCATAACGATGTTTAAGTGTTCCATGAGTATCATAGGCGGAATAGTATTCTATAACTGGTGACTTCATCGCTTTGATTCTATTTTTTGTTGTTGTTGCAATTCCAACTACAATAAGTTTGTTTTTATATTTTTTACTAATTTTATTTAATTCGGGGATAGCTCTTTTACATTGCGGACAATGTGTTCCCCAAAAATCAATTAGAATAAATTTATTTTTAAAATTAGGTTTATCGCTTACCCAACCCTCAACTGTAAAAAGAGGAGCTGGCTTTCCTAAAAAAGAATTTGCCCATAGTTTTTTATTTTTTACACAAAATTTTGTAGAATATTTTTTATTATTAGAAATACTATCTTTTTGGAAGGGATTAGTTCCCAATTTATCATTAGGTGATTTATTGGTATTTACTTTTTTACATGAAACTAAACTTAAAATAATTATTAGAAAGATTAATGTCTTCATAGAGCCTCCAATTGATTTTAAAATAATATATTTTTGTTATTATTACAAGTTTTAAAATGTTTGCTCTAAAATTATGACCCAATAAAATGTTATCAGCTAAGGTAAAGTTGCTAAAAAACCTAGCATAACAGAATAACCTGTCTTTTCATCATTTTGAGGAATATCTATAGAAAATTCGGTTATTAATTCTATGGTATCGTAAAGTTGATAATTAGCACCAAATGCCAGTGCTCCAATATTTAAATTTTCATTATTGTTTTTTGATATGTCAAGTTGAATTAATAGTTGTAAATTATCTAATAATGAGTAATAACTCCCAAATAAAAAAGAATAACCATTATATCCATTATTAAAATTTAATTCAGAATCTAAATAAAAGCCTGCTAATTGTAAATCATCTTTTAAATCATAATTTAATTCTAATCCTATTAAACTATTATATGAATTGTCTAATTCTCCATAAAAATCAATATCAACATGTGTTGTATCTAATGGGGTAAAAATAAAGCCAAAAGAATTTGATGTTATAGCTGTGTTGCTGGAAAATTTTTCACTTGAAATACCAACATGAGCTGAAAATATTGAAGTAATACCCATGCCAATATGGATTTCATTTGTAAAAATTTTATTATCTTCAGATAAATTTGAAGTTTTGTGGTAATATTCAAAGTCGGTGAAACCCAAGTCAAAAGTTTCTATGGTATCTACAGCAAAAAGATTAATGTTTATTAAAACAAGTAGAGTGATAATTTTTTTCATTTCTTCTCCTATTAAAAATGCCTTTATGATAAAGGTAATGAAAATCGTTTTCAATATCATTATATTGAAAACTTTGTATTTGTCAAGTGAAAAAAGATGATAAATGTTCAATTGTTTTATAGATAATATTTGGATTATTTCAAAGGCAAGTGATAAAGTTGATTTTTTACAAGGAAAACGGGTAGAGTTAATTGCTAATAGCAGTAATAAAAACTTACTTGAAATAATTGATTTGATTGATGGAAAACGCTTAATTAAGGAAATTGGAAATTTATCAAGGTTTAGCGATTTTAAAATATTAAAATTACTTGCAAGATTAAAAGAAAAGGGGTATATACAATCTTTTGATTGATTTGTTTGTAGGTAAGATGAAATTTATATTTGTTTTTTTATTTGTTTTTACTCCCATATTAAGTTTATTTGCTTCTAAAGATAATCTATTAAATGAAAATAATACAATAAAGAAGCCTAAGTCGCTTAGTAAGCTTGTTAAAAAAAAGAAAACAGAAGGCTTTACTTATTGGTATTATAAGCCTGATAAAACTGGAGCAAGAGCTTTTCATAATCCTCTTCAGTTTATTATAGAAGGAGGTATTCCGGGAGATAAAGTACTGGGAAATTCAAGATTTGGAGATGGTTTTGTTGAACTTTTCAGAAAATTAAAAAATCCAATCCCATTAATTAATGATTATGGTTGGAAAAAGTTTATATATTATGAATTTATTCCTCATTATGGAGATGGTGCTAATTGGATACCCAATTATACTTGGCATCTTTTTGGTGGAGGATTCAGAACAAGACTCATGATAGAATATTATCATTATAATAATTACAAATATCCTGCTCTTTGGGGGTGGGCAACAATGTATATTATGCATATTTTTAATGAATCAACACAGCAGGGTAATTTTTTAAAATTATCCTCGGAGGATAAAGAAAATGGAGCAAGTGAAAATGATACTATAGATCCTTTTCCTGATTTATTATTTTTTGATTGGATTGGGGGGGTAATTTTTTCCTATGACCCAATTAACAGATTTATGACAAAATATTTACATTTATCTGATTGGTCATATCAATCGCAATTAAATCTTGCAACAAATAGAATTTTAAATAATGGACAAATTTATTGGATGCGTTATCAACTTTTTGACTCTCCTTTTAGTTTAAATTGGATTTCTGGAGCTAAAATTACGGCTCCTGGATTTTCTTATGAGTATAAAAACGACCATTACTTGTCTTTTGGTTTTGGTTTGTCAGTAAACAGAATATCTATGGATTCAAAAGGTAATTTAGTTTCGGGTTCTACTGTTTATACTATGGGATTTTATTACTCTATTGCTGATAATCCTATTTTAACAGCAACTTTGTCTATGCCTGATTATAAAGCAATGAGACTACATCCTGAAACTAAGAATGAATATAATATGAAGTTTTATGTAAATCTATATCCAACTGATTTAATAAAATTATGGGATATGAATCTGGGATTAAGTTTTGCATATGACAGAGGGACTTTCTTTTTGGGAATAACCAATGCAAATTGGCCTCTTGGTTTTACTTTTGGTAATCATAAGCCCGAATATTATGGCAGATAAATAAATAAAATTATATATGTTAATTAATATAAGTTTAGATTTTAAGCTAAACTTACAAATAAAAATTCATAAGTTTTATTTGCCTATACAAAAATTTTGAAAAATATTTCCTAAAATATCATCAGGGGTAACTTCTCCTAGTATTGCTCCGATTTCTTCTAGTGCAAATCTAAAATCTTGTGAAATAAATTCTAAAGGGAGTTGGCTTTCTATTGATTTTAAAGAGTTTTCTAAGTTTTTTATACTTTTATCAATATGTTGCTTATGTCTTTCATTAGTAATTAAAATTGTTTCGCTATTAAAGTTTTTGTTAATTAATTTTTCTGAAATTAACTCTTTTAATTCTTGTGTTCTTAAGTTATGTTTTGCAGAAATTTCCAAATCTGGCTTTATCTCAGTATGTTTTGAAACATCTATTTTATTTTGTATTAAAAGATGATTTTTTCCTTTAAATTTATAATATATTTTTTCAATATCATTAGTAAAACCATGCTCGTCATATAAAAATATTATTAAATCAGCTTCTTCTATCTTAGAAAATACCTTTTCAACGCCTATTTGCTCTATTTTATCATTACTTTCTCTAATTCCTGCAGTGTCAATAAGAGTTATAGGGATACCATTAATTATAATGTTACCCTCTAAATAATCTCTTGTTGTGCCAGGGATATCTGTAACTAATGCTCTATCCATTTTAAGTAAAGTATTCATTAATGAAGATTTTCCTGCATTTGGAGCTCCAACAATAGTTACCATTGCGCCTTTTGAAATTAATTTCCCCTCATAGTAAGAACTAGATAATGATTTTAATTTAGTTAATAAATTTATGACCTTTTCTTTTATTTTATAATTAGCCATAAAGTCGTAGTCTTCTTCAGGAAAATCAATAGTTGCTTCTGTGATTGTTGCAATATTAAATAAATTTTCTTTTATTTTCTTTAAATATTTTGATAATTCACCTCTAAGTTGTCCAACTGCTTCTAAATGTGCATTTTCAGACCTTGCTTCTATGATATCTAGTATGGATTCAGCTTGAACTAGGTCAATCTTTCCAAATAAAAAAGCTCTTTCGGTAAATTCACCTCTTTCTGCTTGAATTGCTCCATTTTTAAGTATTAATTTTAATATTTTATTAGAATTAATAAATCCACCATGTATATGAAATTCAACTATATCTTCACCTGTAAAAGAATTAGGTCCTTTGAAATATACTGCCATTGCCTCATCTAGTATGATGTTTTCATCTTTTATTTTTCCAAAGTAAAAATATCTTTTTTGGGGCATAAAATCAGAATTTTTAATTCTTCCTTTATGAAAGAAAATTTTATTCATAATTTTTAAAGAATCTGAGCCTGAAACCCTAATAATAGAAACTCCAGCACTACAATTACCCGTTGCAACAGCTACAATTGTTTTTGATAATCTATTTTTTGTGTTCATATTTTCCTTTTATCTCTTTAAATAACTTAATATAAGTATCAAAAAATGATAAATAATATATAGAGAATAGTTATTTTTAATATTTTTTCAATAATAATTTATTATTTATTGTAATATTGTTTGTTATCGTTAACAAAAATTGAAATTTTCTTTACTTAATGTTAAGTTATGATGTTTTAATAATAATTATTATTAAAACATCTCTAGGTAACTTTTTATGGAGTAAAAGTGTTAAGAATTTTAATTATTTTAACTGTTCTTCTTATGAATTTAACAATTTTTCAACCTGATTTAATGGCGAGAAGAAGATATCATTCTAAAAAAAGAACTAAAAAAACAAAAAACTATAGAAAATCCCAAAAAAAGAAAGTAGAAAAGAAAGTAGAAAAGAAAGTAGAAAAGAAAGTAGAAAAGGAAACAAAACCTGAAATTATTCATAAAAAAATCAAAGCTGCTATAACCAATGAATCTGTTGATATAAATATTAATATTAAGAATGATAAAAAAGTAAGTTTTGTTATACTTCATTATGCCTCTTTTGTTTTACAAGATTGGAGTCAAAAAGAGATGATCAAAACGAAAAGTGGATATTCTGCATCTATTCCTTCGGATTTTGTATTAAAAAAAGGAGTAGTTTATTATATTGAGGCTGTTGCAACAAATGGTGATGTTATTGCAAATTTAGGCACATTAGAATTGCCTATTTTCGTTGAAACATATAATGTTCAAAGAGCAACAAAGAAAGTAGAAAAGATTAAGAAAACAGTAAAAGATGAAAATTATAATTTATCCTTAAGTGAGGAATTATCTATTTTTAAAATGGATACAGAAGTTGAAACTGTTTCTAAACGAGTTCAAAAATCTAAATTAGCTCCTGGTATTGTATCTGTAATCTCAAGAGCGAGGATTTTAAAAACTGGTGCCAAAAAATTAATTGAAATAATTAGATATATTCCTGGATTTACCGTTAAAATGCTTCCTTCAGGTAAATATTTTGTTTCGATTAGAGGTGTTGGAAAAGATGGTAATATTCTTGTCATGATAAATGGAAATAGAATAAATAATCCTTATAATTCTTCTGTTATTTTTGATTTATCAACAGATTTTATTGAAAAAATAGAAGTTATAAGAGGCCCCGGGTCTTCTCTTTTTGGTACCGATGCAGTTGTTGGAGTAATCAATATTTTTACAACGAAAAAAGATAAAAGTATAGAGGCATTAATTGGTTTACATAATAATTATGAAGTTTCAAGTAATTACTCAATAAAGAGAAGGGGAATTGATATTAACTTGTCGGGAGGAGTTGGTTTAGATGATGGAGCCAATCAGGACATTGAAAAAGATGATTCTGCTGATATGGATTGGGGTTTAACAACAGGAGATAAAAAGTTTAGATCAGATAGATGGAGTAGAAATGGTTTTTTATCGCTTAATCTTTCTTCTGATAAATTAAAGTTATTTCTTTTTGGAATGGAGAGCAAAAGAGGTACTTGGGTAGGTCCAAATTATACAGCAACAAAAGGTAGTTCATATAAAACAGATACAATTTTATATAACTTAGAGTATTCTATCATTAGAAATAAAAATATTGAGTTTTCAACTAAGGTTTATGGTAACTTTTTTGCTGTCGATAATTATATGGTGACTGCTCCAAAAGGTTATCATTCTATTACAACAAATGAAAATTTTGATAATGGTAAAATTACTAAAGAGAATTATGATGCAATGGTTGTAACGGCAGAACTAAATTTAGATTGGCAAGTATTAAATAGCCTTAATTTACTTGTGGGGTTATCATATCAGTATTTAAAAATTTTAAATTATGATTTATCTAGAAATTATAGCTTAATTGAAGATAAATATCATGGTACTAAATTTGATTTATATGATGAAGGAAGTAGTTTGGCTCAAGATGGTAAATCAAGGTCTGTTATTGCATCTTATTTGCAATCAACTTATAATTATAATGATTTTGGAGCAACATTAGGTTTAAGATTTGATTATTATAATGATTTTGGGTTAACTATAAACCCAAGGGCCGCTTTGGTTTATAATGTTTTTAATTTATTTATAGTTAAAGCTTTATATGGCCAAGCGTTTAGAGCTCCAACGATAAAAGAGCTTTATGATAAAACAGACATAAGCCCTAATGGAATTATTGGTAACAAAGACTTGCTTCCTGAAGATGTAAAGACATCAGAAATTGCTATTCAGTTTGATTTATGGAAGTTTAATTTTAATACTAATGTTTTTTATAATATAGATAAAAGCATTATTGCTCCTTTTGATGAAGATGGTAGTGGCAGTACTGGGAGTTATAAGAATATCGGGGAAACTAATGATTTGGGTATTGAATTTGCATTAAAATTCTTTTTAAATAAATATTTTGATACTTTTATTAATGTTTCTTGGTTTCAAAGAAAGTTTTCATGGAATGAAAAGATATGGACATTAGATGCTCCTGAACTTGATGACAGAAGATCTTTATTAACAGACATCCCTATGAGGACATTAAATATGGGATTTAATTTAAATTTTAAAGATTTTAGATTATTCTTAGGTGTTAGAAATGTAAGTAAAGCATTAAACAATAACAGAATGGCTTTAGAGGAAATAAACATTGTTGATATTTCTAGTTATTGGGCTTTTGATGTAAATATATCCTATAGTATTACAAATAATTTTTTAATTTACCTTACTGGAATTAACTTAGGAACATCTAGTTATGCATCACCTAGTGAGCTTGGAGACAATATTGCTGTTTTTGGAAGGCCTGGTTTAGTTCAACCTGGTTATAGTTTTCGTTTAGGAATAACTTATAGATTTAATTTTGAGGGAGAGTAATATGAAATTTATAAATAAAAAATTATTTATACTGTTTATTTTTATATCTATTTTTATTATTTCTTGTATTCCTGAGCCTATATCTTGTAATAGAGATGGTGAAGTTATTGGTATCGTTGCCGTAGATTTAGATCTTAGTGAAAACTTAATACGAACACAAGAATCTCTAATTGGGAATTATATTTCAGATGCAATACTTGACTTTATAAATAATGATAGCTTATCTATTAATAGACTAAAAATAAACTTTAATGAAGAGCAAAATAATGATTTTAAAATAGATTTTGCAATTGTTAATGCAGGTTCAATAAGGCATTGCAGTTCAAGTGCAATGATAAATTCGGGAAGTGATTTTACAACGGGAATGATTGAGGAGTTATTACCGTTTCCAAGTAATATATATGTTGTGAAATTAACGGGTGGAGAGTTGCTTGAAATATTTGAACACAGTGTTGCTAAAGTAGAAGAAACCAAAGGCCAGTTTTTACAAGTTTCAAAAGGTGTAAGAGTTATTTATGATAAAAGTAAAAATCCTGAAGCTTTAAATAAAATTGGAGATAAAGATTACGAGATTGCTTTTAAAGGAGAAAGAGTTAAAGAGCTTTATATCGATAATAAAAGGGTAGATGTGGCTCAAGATTATTATGTCGCGACTTCGGGATATCTTGCAACGGGAGGAGATCAGTTTGTGACATTTTCTCTTACAGGAGAAACTAAAAAGTTAGATATGAACAAAACATATAATGAGGTTTTAAGTAGTTATATTACAGCTAATAATAAAATTGAACCTAAAATAGAGGGTCGAATAGTTTATGTTTCTGAGTAGTATTTAACTCCATTTATATTCACAAGTGTATTAATCATGCCGTGTTTGACACGGTATTATTTATTTAATATATTTATTTAGCAAAAAATTAATGAGTAGACTTTGGCTACGAATTATATGGAAAACATTTTATATAAAATGGTTGAAATATCTTGTAGAAAAACCTTATTTAAAAACCTTAAAAAGTTTAGAATTTCCATCTTCTTTAAAAATAATTGCAGATAATTTCTTTTCAAATATTAGTTGAGTATATCCAGTATCAGAAAAGATTAACTTTTTAGGAATTTGTCCATTTTGTATTAATTTATATTCAAATTTATTGATTTCCAATTTAGGAAACTTAAAAAGAGCTTCTATTGGTATTATATTATTTTCTAATTCGCTAACTGCATCTTCTAGTAAAACACTTTCTTTAATTGAAAAATTTGAAGAAACAGATCTTGTTAATTTACTCATAGTTGCAGGAATGTCTAATAAGTGTCCCAAATCTCTTATAATACTCCTTATATAAGTACCTCTTGAGCATTGAATTTCAACTTCAGCATAGGGAAGAAAAAATCTTTTTAACTCTATTTCATAAACATTAACTGTTTTAGCTTTTATTTCAAATTCTTTTCCTTCTCTTGCTAGCTTGTATGCTCTAACTCCATTTATTTTAACTGCAGCATATTTAGGTGGAATTTGTTCTATCTTTCCTTTAAATTTTAATAAAGAACTTTCTAGCTCTTCCCTTGTTAAAGAAAAATTTTCTTTTTGTACTAAAGCTTTACCAGTAATGTCATTTGTATCTGTTTCAATTCCGAATTTAATAATTGCTTTATATGATTTTTTAGATGTATCTAAAATAGGAGCAAGTTTTGTTGCTTGATTTATCATTATTGGTAGAATTCCTTCAGCCATAGGATCAAGTGTACCTAAATGACCTATTTTATGGAATTTATACTTCTTTTTTAATTTTCTTATAATATCAACAGATGTAGGGCCAGAAGGTTTATATATAGGGATTACTCCACTTTCTTTAATAGATATTTTATTCATATTAGCTTAACCACTTTGTAAAGTTTATTTTTAGTTCTTCTATAATTGTATTTAAATCGCCATTTATTTTGCCACCAGCTGCATTTTTGTGTCCGCCACCAGAAAAATATTCTATTGCTATTTGAGAGATATCAAATTTTTTAGACCTTAAACTAACTTTATATTCTTCTTTATTAATTTCTTTAAGAAGGCAAGAAACTTCTATTCCATCTATTATTCTTCCATAATTTACAAACCCTTCAGATGTATCTTCGTTTGCATTATGTTTTTTAAACATTTCTTTAGTTAAGTACATAATTGCAAAATTTTTAGTTTTATTAAATTGAATTGTAGAAAGAGTTTCTTTTAATAGGGCTATCTTTTTAAATTCAACTTTTTCATAAACCTCTATATTTATATCATAAACTTTTGCACCTGCTTCTAATAGTTTTTGAGCAACATAGAAGGTTCTTGGTGTTGTGTTTGAGTATCGAAAAGAACCTGAATCCGTTAATATAGATAGGTATAGAGCTTGTGCAATATCAAAATTTAACTTTGGAATAATTTCTTTTATAATAAAATATAATATTTCTCCAACAGCAACAGCGTGCTCATCAATATAGACAATATCACCAAAAACTTGAGCTTTTACATGATGATCTATTTGAATAACCGTTTTAATATTATTGGCAGGCCAATCATTTCCTATCCTACTTATATCACTATTATCAACAACAATACCTACATCAAATTCTTCATTTTTATCAATACTGTGTTGATATTTATCTATATCTTTTAAGAAGCTAAAGCTTTTAGGTATTGTGTCGGGATTATATGGAATGACCTCTTTACCTAATGATTTTAAAATATAGTATAAAGCCATTGTTGACCCTACATTATCTCCATCAGGATTTATGTGAGCTCCAAGTATAAACTTTTTATTATTATTATCAAGAATAACATCTGTAATTAGTTTTATAATATCTTGATGTTTCTTATTTAATTTGATAAATCCTCCTTGAAAACCAAAAACAACTTATATCATAATATCTCTATTTTTCCAAGACTATATTTGAAAATATCGTTAAATATTGTATAAAAATTATATAATAATTTAAAATTCTTGATTTTTATATATTATTATCCTATATTTATATGGCTAATTATTGGAGATTATTTATGAATAAAAATATAAAGCAAGCGGTTGTAATCATTTTAAGTGTTATTGTTGCATATATTGTTTTTAAATTATTAAAGGCATTAACCTATGCAATAATAGTCGGAGTTGTGTTATATATTGGGTATAATATTGTAAATAAGGCCTTAAGTGGTAATAGTAAAGATAAAATAGAGTAATCAAAACTTGACTTTATAATTGGCCTTTGGTAGAATGTCTAGTTGTTTTATGCTTATTTTTGGAGGTAAAGTGAAATATATTTTTTTAATAATTTCTTTATTGTTTTTAATGGTTGGATGTGGCCCTGTTAAATCTACAATGGAAATAAATAAAGCAGAAGTTGAAATTAGAATGGCTTATAGAGTTCAGGCAAGTAAAAAAGCTCCTTATGAATTCTATAAAGCAAAGGCTTATTTGTATAAGGCTAAAGATGAAAGATCGTATTCTGATTTTAAAGAAGCAAGTCTCTTTGCTCAAAAGGCTGTTGCGTTGGCTAAAAAGGCTAAATTAATTGCAGAAAAAGATCAATCAGGTCTTCTTGAGGAAAATAATATAAAACTAGAAAGAGATGCCCTAGATAATAGAGATGAATCAGTTGATGTTGAAACTTTGAATAAGGTTGATAAACAAAAATTAGAAAATAAAAAGGGTGAAGTTAAAGTAGATAGTAGCTCAGATGATTTAGATTAGGAGAGTTTAGCGATGAAAATTAAATTATTATTACCTTTATTTATTATTTTTTCACTTTTCTTTGTTAGCTGTGCTCATGCATCAAAAATTAGAGAAGAAAGCAGTATTATTAAGCAAAAAATAGAAAAAGCAAGAAAACAAAATGCTATTAAATTAGGGTGTGGACCCAAAGAGTTGGCTCTTGCAGAGGCGAATAGAGAGTTTGCTGAAGCGGAATTAGCACAAGGGGATTGGAGGCAAGCGAATATTCACATCGTAAAGTCTAGAAAATATATAAATATAGCTCTTAAAAAATCTAAACCTTGTGAAATCGTGGATAACGATAAAGATGGAATTTTAAATCAACATGATAAGTGCCCAAATATTCCAGAAGATAAAGATCAATTCGAAGATGAGGATGGTTGTCCTGATGTAGATAATGATAAAGATGGAATTTGTGATCCATGGGTAAGTAAAGATGGTGAACTAGAAAAATATAAAGATATTTGTAAGGGAGTGGATCAGTGTCCTAATGAACCTGAAGTTATTAATGGTAACAAAGACGAAGATGGTTGCCCGGACTTTGATAAAGATGGTGACGGAATCTTTGATGATGTTGATAAGTGTCCGGAAAATGCAGAAGATAAAGACGGTTTTGAAGATGAAGATGGATGCCCAGATTTAGATAATGATAAAGATGGAGTATTAGATCTACAAGATAAATGTCCTCTAATTCCTGAAGATATTGATATGTTTCAAGATGAAGATGGTTGTCCAGATCCAGATAATGATAAGGACGGATTTTTGGATAAGCAAGATAAGTGTCCGAATGATGCAGAAGATAAAGATGGTTTTGAAGATGAAGATGGATGTCCTGATTTAGATAATGATAAAGATGGAATTTGTGACCCTTGGGTAAGTAAAGATCCTGTAATCGCAGATAAATTTAAAGATATATGTGTTGGAACTGACAAGTGTCCTCTTGAGCCTGAAGATAAAGATAACTTTGAAGATGAAGATGGGTGTCCTGAAGAAGGACCGAAGAAATATACTTTAATTGAAGTTAAAGCTGATAAGATTGAGTTAAAGCAAAAGGTTTATTTCGCAAGTGGTAAAGCAAAAATTAGAAGTAGGTCTTTCAATATGTTAAATCAGATAGCTGATGCACTTCTTAGCAGAAAGAAAATTAAGGTAAGAATAGAGGGGCATACAGACAGTAGAGGTTCTGCTAGATATAATAAGAAGTTATCTCAAAGGAGAGCTGATGCCGTTAAAAAATATCTTGTTAAGAAAGGTGTAAATTCTGATCAGTTAGAGTCAGTAGGTTATGGTGAAGAGAAGCCTATTGCGTCCAATAAAAGTAGAAAGGGACGAGAGAGTAATAGAAGAGTTGAATTCAATATTGTGAAGTAGGATAAAAATAATGAAAAAGTTTTTTTTAATACTGTTTTTTTTAAGTATGTCTTTTAATATGTATGGATATAGTAAAGGCTCTGCCTTGAAAATGGTTAAGAAGTATCAACGGATTGCTAAATCTGCTCTTGATGAACTAGATACAGAGGTTGCTAAAAAAAATCTATTAAAAGCTATTTCTTTGATAGAAAGTTATAAGTTAACTGATAAGAAGTTTGCAAGTATATATATTTCCGCAGGGGTCTTAAATTTAATGATCGAGGATGGTGGAGAAGCTGTTTCTTTTTTTAAAAAAGCACTTAAATTAGATCCCTCTGTTACTATTCCAGAAAGCTTTTCTTCTGATGATGTAGATGTCGCATTTAAAAAAGCAAAAGATTCTTCTGAAAAAACAGATGAATCTTTTACCTTTGATACTGTAGCATATAAAATTAAATATACTGTCCCTAAAACACATTCTGAAAAAAAGCCTTTTGATATAAAAGTAAAAGTTGACCCCTTGCCTCCTTCAGGATATGATGTTCAAGTTATGTTTATTAGTAAAGAGAATAATAATAGCTTTGAATCACTTAATTTAACAAGGAGTCAAAATAATGAGTATGTTGGTGTAATACCAGCTTTAAGTATTCCTAATAAAGAATTAAAGCTTTATATATTAATGGTAGATGATGATTTGAATCCCGTAACAATGTTTGGTAGTGAGTCTGAACCTCTTAAAGTAAGAATTGTGCATGCAGATTTAGATACTGACTTAGATTTAGATGATGATTCTGTTGGTAATTCAAAAAATAAAAAGAAACTGATAGTTAAAAAGATGATTAATGATAGTTTTCCTCTTTTAGGCTTTAAAGTTGAGTTTGGTACAGGAATTGGTATTGCACATGGTAAGCCTAAGTATACATCATTGAATATCGATCCTGGTCTTGCTTGGTCTCCAGCTTGGGTTGCTCCCGATTTATCTTTTTATATAACTCCACGAGTTATGGTTGGGATAACTGGAAGGATTCAAATAGTTGAAAAGGCATGGAATATTGCTCTAAAAGGACAGACCCTGATTTATAATACTAGTGATTATAAATTGTTTACTGATTTTGGTGCAGGATATGGAACCGTAAGGTATAGGGTTGATGTAAGTAATGCATATCCAGAGCAAGGCAATGATATTGTTATTCATGGAGACATTTTTTTATTTAGTGGAGTGACCTTTATATTTATGTTTAATAATCATATTGGATTTTCTAGTTCTGCAAAGATTAATTTAATTGTTCCTGATATTTCTATTTTAATGGATTTAGGAGCAGGGCTTTATATGGAGTTTTAGTCTTATGGATAAGAGGTTGATTATTTTTTCTATATTAGCTTGGATTTATTGGGCAGGAACACTTTCTTATTCAATAGGGATAAAAGTTTTTTAATAGGAGTCTTTAATGAGATTATTTATACTTTTACTTGCTTTAATTTATTCATTAAGTATTTTTGCAAAAGTTAAAACAGAAGATGTAAAAAAAATAAAAATTTCTGTTATGGATTTAAAGGCAGAAAACGGTATTGATAAGGGGGTTGTAACTCTTTTATATGAATTGATTCTAACAGAGTTTCAGAATTATTCTAATTTATCTGTAATATCTAAAACAGATATTTCATCAATGGTTCAATATGAAACAGAAAAGGAACTTGCTGGTTGTGATGATAGTTCATGTATGGCTGAAATAGGTGGTGCTTTAGGGGTTGATAAAGTTGTTATTGGGCATGTAGGGAAGCTTGGGTCTTCTTATGTTGTAACTTTAAAATTGATGAACATAAAAAATGCAACTGTCGAAAACAGAGTTTCTGAGACTATTCCTGCAAATGAGGATAAGTTGATTCCATTAATTAAGTTTTTAGCTAATAAATTATTGAAAAATTATAGTAAATATAAAATAAAGAAAGATAATAAAGATTTTTCATTTAATGCTTCTCATTCTCAAAAAAACTTAAAAAGTAAGTCGGGTAGTAAACTTTATACTTGGATTACACTTGGTACAGGGAGCGTGTTTTTATTGGCTGGAACGGGATATCATTTTTTGAAAGTTGCTCCATTTAAAGAAGATGTTTATGCTGGTGAAAAGAATTCAAGTCAAGATTTTGATTCTTTAAATGATGAATTTAAAACTAAACAAATAATACGGAATGTACTCTTGATATCTGGAGGAGCATTAGTTATTACTGGGACTATTTTATATTTTTTTGAGGGAGAAGGCGACAAAGAGTCTAAGAATCTAACGATTTCTCCATTTATAACAAATGATAGTTTCTATGTAGCAACATCTTTCTCTTTCTAGTTTTCTAAATAATTACTCTTAAAAATTAACTTGATAAATTTAAATTTTTATGTTATTTATGTGTTGTCTGTTTTACTGTTTCCAGTTATTTAGGAGTGTAATGAGCTTAAATGATAAGCTTTTGAGATTAATAGAGAAGTACTTAGATGATACCGAATACGAATTAGTTAAGCTTACTTACCAAAAAGAAGGCTTTAATTGGATTCTCAGAGTATTAATTGATAAACCAAAGGGAATTACTTTAAGTGATTGTTCATTGGTAAGTAAAGGGATTTCTCCTCTTTTAGATGATGCTAATCTAATAGAAGATGATTCTTATTCTTTAGAGGTTTCTTCTCCTGGAGTTAACAGGCCATTAGTTAAATTAAGTGATTTTGATAGATTTAAAGACAATGATGTAAAAATTGTTCTTAAAACTCCAGAAAAAAGTATTGATGAAAACAGAATAAAATATAAGGGATACCTCAATGGAATAAGTGATAATAGTATTGTTTTAACTGTTGGTGGTAAAAAAGTTTTAATCCCTTATGTGGGAATTAAGAAAGCTAATATTATTTATAAGTTTTAGGAGTAGATATGCCTAAAAAAAGGACAAAAAGCAAAAAAGGTGAGGGTGTAAAAATTGATTTAACAGAAGCGTTAGAGGTCTTATCCAGAGATAAAGATATTGACGCTAATGTAATCAAAGAAGCTATACAAGATGCTCTAATTGATACAGCAAAAAAGAAGATCTCTCCTGATTTAGATTTAGAGTGTGAATATGATGAAGACGATGAAAGATTTATGTTGTATCAATATAAAATTGTTGTAGAGAATGTAACTAATAAATTTACTGAAATTACTTTGAAAGAGGCTCTTGATATAGATCCAGATGTTACTATTGATTCAGAGGTGGGAATCCCTTTTGAGATGAATACTAGGATTGATGCATATGTTGCAAGATCATATATTATTAAAAAGATAAGAGAAGTAGAAAGAAAAAAATTATATGATGAGTTTAAATACAGGCTTGGAGAGTTAATCACAGGAACTATTAAAACAATTGAAGGTGATTATACTAGAATGGGCGCTTATGTTATTGATATAGGAAGGACAGAAGCTGTTTTGTATAGTAAGGATAAATCAGAAAAAGAAATTTTAAGACCTGGTGATACAATTCAGGCTATAATTAGTAAAGTTGAAGAGAACCCTAAGGATGGTTATATTATAAAGTTGTCAAGGAAAGATCCTGCTTTTTTGATAAGACTTTTTGAAAGAGAAATTCCAGAAATTCTTGACGGAATTGTTGAAATAAAAGATGCTGTTAGAGATCCTGGTGGAAGAGCCAAAGTTGCTGTTTATTCTACTGACCCCGATACTGATCCAGTTGGAGCATGTGTTGGACTAAAAGGTCAAAGGGTTAAAAATATTGTAATGGAATTAAAGGGTGAGAAAGTTGATATCGTTGTTTGGTCGCCTAATGAAGTTAAATTTGCATGTAATGCTATTGCTCCTGCAGGAGTTTTACAAGTTGTTCAAGATGAAGCAAATAGGGTTATGGATATAATTGTTCCAAATGAACAATTATCTTTAGCTATTGGTAAAAGAGGACAAAATGTAAAACTTGCAAGTAAGCTTGTAAACTGGGAATTAAGAATTATTTCAGAACAAGATTATCAGAAAATAGAAGAAAAAGGTCTTGCACAGTTATCTGAGTTGGAGAGTCTAGAAAGTGATGATGCTATGGCTCTTTATAAAATGGGATTTAAAACACTAGAAGATTTAGCAGAGACGGATGTTGATGATTATCCTCTTATTCCTGGTTTAAATGAAGAGCTGATTAATAAAATCAAAGATGAAGCAAAAGAAGCGTTAAGCAAGTCGGGTATTAATTTAGAATGGGAAAAGAAGCAACTTTTAAAGTCATATATTGAAAATTCTTCAGAATATGACGAAGCGACAGAAGAAGATGATGATGATGAAGAAATTGAAGAACAAGATTTTGTTTCTCCAGAGGAATTAGTGTTATCTCTTCCTGGTGTAGATCAAAAAATATGGATTAAACTTAATGTAGCAGGCTATTATTCATTAGAAGATTTATTAAGTGATAATTCTATTGAAGAATTTTCAAATAAAACTAAATTTTCTTTAGTTAAGTCAAGACAGCTCATGAATGCCGCAAAGCAATTGTTGAGGAGTCAGAATAAAGAGTAATATGAGAAGTTGTATTGTTTGCTCCAATAAAGCGAATAAACTAGAATTAATTAGATTAGCAATAGTAGATAACAATCTGTTTTTTGATATTTCTCAGAAAATACAAACTAGAGGTTATTATGTTTGTTATAATTTAGACTGTATTAATAAAATTACAACTAAAAAAAAGAAATTTAAAGAAAATTTTGAATTTAATAAATTGGATAACTTAAATCGTTTAAAAGAGAATTTTATTAAATATATATTAAAAATGATAAATATTTTTTACTTAAAAAAAGAAATTATTATTGGAGTTAAGGATATTATAACAAGTGATGATGTTGAATATGTAATAACCGCATCAGATATATCATTATCTTCATTAAAAAAGATAGAAAGTTTAAATGTTAATAATTTATTTAAAAATATTGATGTTACAAAATTAGAGTTAGGTAAGAGTGTGAATAGAGCTTATGTTGTTGCACTTGGAATAAAAAAAATAAAAGATTTAAATTTTAAAAGAGTTCTCTCTCAGTATAATATACTGTTTTCTCAGGAGTAAAAGGGTATGGCAAGTGATATTTTAAGTTTTGCTAGTGAAGTTGGAAAAACATTTACTGAATTACAAGAATTAATAGTTAAAATGAAAGCATCTGGAGTTAATTTTACTTTTGATGAAGTAAAATCGTATACACATCTGGAAATCTCTGATATTGAGAAAATAAAAGAAAAGTTAAATGTTATTTCTGCTAAAAATAGTAATAAATCAGATGATACTAGGACTATTAATAAAGGTGGAAAAAAGTTTAAAGTTAGGAAAAGAAAAAAAGCTAAAGTTCAAGCTCCTGAAGAGCTTAAGGTAGATGTAAAAGAAAAGCCTAAAGCTGAAGAAGCGAAAGAAAAGCCTAACGCTGAAGCGAAAGAAAAGCCTAATGCTGAAGCGAAAGAAAAGCCTAATGCTGAAGCGAAAGAAAAGCCTAATGCTGAAGCGAAAGAAAAGCCTAATGCGGAAGCGAAAGAAAAGCCTAATGCTGAAGCGAAAGAAAAGCCTAAAGCTGAAGCGAAAGAAAAGTTTAAAGCTGAAGCGAAAGAAAAGCCTAAAGCTGAAGCGAAATCTCATTCAAAGGAAGTAAATAAATTTACTGATAAAAAGAATGGTAGGGATAAGCCAAAGGCAAATCCTATTAAAGAGGGAGATAAAAAGAAGAAAGAAGAAAAATTGAATCCAAATAAAAAACCAAGTTCAAATAATGCTGTTATAATATCAAGACCATCTAAAAAAGTTATATACAATATGAAAAATGAAAAGAGTGATAAAAATTATTCTAGTTCTAGACCTCGTAAAGATGATAAAAAAGAAGGTGGGTATAAAAAATCTTATAATAATAGTGATAATAGGTATAAAAAGAAAACTACTATTGTTCCTATTGCACCTGATGTTACAAATGCTGAAACAAATAAATTTGCTAGAAAAAAATATGAAAATAAAACTACTACTAATGAAAACTATGCAGATAGAAAAAAGAAGAAAGCAGAAAAAAGAAAAAATAATCAAAAAACTAAAGTTTACAGCTCGGCTCAATTAGAAGCAATGGAATTGGACGGATATGACTCATCTAAAAAAAGAAGAAGAGGTAAGAAAAAAGTTAAAAAAGTCTTTAAAACTACTGAAATAACGGTGCCAAAAGCTAGTAAGCGAATTATTAAGTTAACAAATGAAACGATTGTTATCGCCGATTTAGCAAAAGAAATGAATATTAAAGCAGCAACTTTAATTCAGAATCTATTCAAGTTAGGTGTAATGGCAACAATTAATCAAGTGATTGATATTGATACATCAACATTGCTTGCAAATGAATTGGGTTATGAAATTCAATTGGAAAAATTTGATGCTGAAAAAATCATAGAATCTAAAATAGAAGATAAAGATTTAAATTTAGAAAGGAAAGAGAGAGCTCCAATTGTTACTGTTATGGGACATGTTGATCACGGTAAAACAAAGCTACTTGATGCAATTAGACAAACGAATGTAATAGATTCAGAGGCTGGGGGAATAACACAGCATATTGGAGCTTATCGTGTCGAAACAGATGGAGGCTATGTTACATTTCTTGATACTCCTGGGCATGAGGCATTTACTTCTATGAGGGCTAGAGGTGCAAATGTTACAGATATTGTAATTCTGATTGTTGCTGCAGATGATGGAATTATGCCTCAAACAGTAGAAGCAATAAATCATGCACAAGCAGCAAAAGTTCCTATCATTGTTGCTATTAACAAAATAGATAAGCCTGGTATAAATATTTCTAAAATAAAAGAAGAATTAACTGCTTATAATTTGGTTAGCGAAGATTGGGGCGGAGATACAATTATTTGTGAAATTTCAGCTAAACAGAAAATAGGTATTGAAAATTTACTTGAAAACATATTACTCCAAGCAGAAATGTTAGAATTAACTGCTGCTGAAGATATTCCTGCAAAAGCAACAGTGATTGAGGCTTTTATTGATAGAGGTAGAGGTGCTGTAACAAATGCTTTAATACAAGAAGGACATCTTAGAGTTGGTGATTTTGTTGTTGCTGGTGAAATTTATGGTAAAATAAGAGCTTTATTTGATGATAAAGGTAATAAAATTAATTATGCTGGTCCAGCCGTTCCGGTTTCAATACTTGGTCTTAGTGGAGTTCCATTAGCTGGGGAGCCACTACTTGCGACAAGTGATGAAAAAACTGCTAAGCAAATTGCAACTCATTATTCTAATAAGATTAGAGAAGAAGAACTTAAAAGAAAATCAACGCTATCTGCAGAGAATCTATTTGATCAACTTAAAGAAAATGAAATGAAAGAGCTTAGAATTGTTGTTAAAGCTGATGTTCAAGGTTCTGTAGAGGCTGTTAAAGCTGTTTTAGTTAGGCTAAGTAATGAGGAAGTTAAAGTTAATGTTATTCATGCTGCAGTTGGTGCTATTTTAGAGAATGATATTAATCTAGCACTTGCATCTAATGCATTGGTTGTTGGTTTTAATGTTAGACCTGCTACAAGAGTTAGAGAGCTTGCGGATAAAAATGGTATTGAAATAAGATTATATTCTATTATATATAATATGGAAGAAGAGGTCTCAAGGCTAACAAAAGGAATGCTTGAGCCTGTGATTAAAGAAGTTCTTCTTGGAACTGCTGAAGTTTTAACAACTTTCAATATTCCTAAGATTGGTACAATTGCTGGTTGTATGGTTAAAAAAGGGAAAATCCTTAGGAATTCAAGTGTAAGAGTTATTAGGGATAGTGTTGTTATTGCTGATGATACTCTTAAATCTTTAAAAAGATTTAAAGATGATGCAAAGGAAGTTAAAGAAGGCTTTGAGTGTGGTTTAGGGTTACAAAAATATAATGATATTAAAATTGGTGATATTATTGAATCATATATATTAGAAGAACAAAAACAAGAGTAAGGAAATAATATGTCTTTAAGGCAAGAGCGACTAAAGAAAGAGTTTTTTAGAATTATAAAAGAATTTTTTTTATATCAAGTAAATAATCCACTACTAAAAGATATTTCTATAAAAGAAATTGATGTTTCAAGAGATTTGTCTTATTTGAAAATTTATTATAGAACAAAGCAAAATATTGATGTTAAATTTGAAAATGCTTTAGAAAAGATTATTCCCGTTATTAAGTCAAATTTATCTAAACATATAAATCTTAGAAAAATTCCTAATATGACTTTTATATATGATAATAGAAGTGAGTATTCAGAAAAAGTGAATTCCATTTTAAAAAATATAGAATACTCTAATCAATCTACTGATGAATTAAATCAAAATTATAAAAATTTGGATTTAGAGGATTTATGATTAGTAAACAATCTAAGATAGACTTAAAGACAGAGGTTTTTTTTAAATTTATTTTAGATAATTATGAAAGCTTTGATAAGTTTATTAAAAGTATAAAAAATTACTATATAAAAGAAGAGCTATTATATGATAACATTTTAGAAAATAATAATGATTATCTTAATTATTTTGAAAGTTTATCGGAAGTAACTGATAAGTTTTTTTATACTCCTTATCGTTTTGATATAAATAAAGAACTTCTTATTGAAGTGAATAAATTAATAAATAACGAATATAGTTTTAGAAATAAAAATATAATACATAGACATTTTCTGCATGAAGTATCTGATTACGAACTAATTAATCAGGAAATTGATAATATCTTCAGTAAATTTAGCAATAATGATTATACTACATTAGAGAATTATTGTTTTTTAATGTATAATTTATATCAAATATATCCATTTTTAAATGCTTTAGCTTTAAGATTTATTGGTAATATTTATTTATTAAAAAATGACTATCTTCCTTTTTTTGTTTCTACTAGGTTTAAGTCAGAGTATTACTATATTTTTCAATATGATTTTAGTAGATTTAAAGAAGCTTTTCTCGAGTTAATTTTAAAAAATATGGATTTTCTTGAAGAAAATTTAGGGTTAGGTAAATGAATAAAATAAAAATTGGTTTTTTGGGTGGTGTTGATGAATTTGGAGAAAACTTAACTTGTTACTATAATAAAGAAGATGGCTTTTTAGTTGATTATGGTGCGATGTTTCCTGATTTTTATCATCATGGAGTAACTTATTTTTATCCTGATTATAGTTTTATATTAAATAATTATGAGAAATTTAAAGTTTTAATTGTTACGCATGGTCATGAAGACCATATTGGTGGAATAGTTAATATTATAAGGAGAATGCCACTTAGGATTATTGCTTCAAGATTTACTATATCTTTAATAAAAAAGAAGTTGTCATTTTCAAAAAAAATAAACTTTTATCCAACTTTTGAAATCGCTGAAGATTTATCAGAATACAATATTGGAAAATTTAATGTTAAATTTATAGAAAATGATCATTCAATAATAGATTCATATTCTTTGAAGATTACACATGATAATATTAGTATCTTTCACTCTTCTGATTTTAAAATAGATAAATCAAGCCCTAAAACTCAAAAATTTCTAAAAAATCTTGATAAATATTGTAAAAAAGTGGATATTGCATTAATTGATAGTACAAATGCAACAATTGATTATGACATAAATTTATCAGAAAAAGAGGTGAAAACTTCTATAGAAACAATAATAAAGGAAAGTGTAAATAATATATTTATAACAATGTTTTCTTCAAATATTGAAAGAATATTAAATATAATTGATATTGTAAATAAGCTGGATTATTCATTAGTTTTTTTGGGGAGAAGTATAGAAAAGTATACTTCTTTGGCAGAGGATTCTGATGTTGGCATAAATAGAAAAAAAATTATTACAATTGCAGAATATAATGAGCTTCTTAAAAATAAAGAGGAAGAAGAAGTCTTAAAGGTTATTTTTATTATTGCAGGAAGTCAAGGAGAGTTGACATCAGCTTTAACAAGTATTTCTTATAATCAATATAAGGGAGTATTTGTTAATGAAGGTGATACTGTTATATACTCAAGTAAAACGATACCTGGTAATGAAAAGGATATCTTAAAAGTTAAAAATCAGCTTATTAAGAAGGGAGCTATTTTAAAAACAGCAAGATATGATGGTAATGTTCATGCTTCAGGTCATTCAAATGCAGATGGGATTAGGGAAGTATTAGATATATTAAAACCTAAAAATGTTATTCCTATACATGGAACTATTTCACAGCAAAAGGCTCTTGAGGGTATTGCAATTGAAAAAAATATTAAAAATATTTTAATTCCTATGATAGGAGATATCTTTACATATAATTCAATAAAATTAAGAAGAACTAATAATATTGATATTGAAAAAAAATATTTAGATATTACTGGTTTTGATGATATGGATTATTATTTAATAAAACAAAGAGATAATTTAAAGCTAGGAGTTGCGATTATTTCTTTAATTATAGATAAAAAAGATTATTTTGTATTTAAAAGGCCTACTATCCAAATAAATGGTTTTGTTGATGATAAACATAATAAAATAATTTTAGAAAAGTTAGAGGAAGTTATATTTAAGTCTTTAGAGAAAATTGATTTATCTAAAGCGAAGTTATTAGAATCTGACTTGACATTAAGTGTAAAAAGGTTTTTTAGAAAAAATTATAATATTTCACCCAAGTTATTTATTTTAATTGATTATATTTAGTTTTATTTTACTATTTTCTCCATTTTAATCTTATCTGAAAAAAATTATACTTATTTATTTAATGTATTAACTGTTTATGGTACTCATACTAGAATTCTTATCTTGACAATTAAATAAAGATATGATAAAAATTCTACATGCCAGAGTGGTGAAATTGGTAGACGCGCTGGATTCAAAATCCAGTAGGGGTAACCCTGTGCCGGTTCGAGCCCGGCCTCTGGTACCAATGGGGCAACAAATAGCTCTTAAGTTTTATTTGATAAAGCTTTTAGGGTTTTTGTTGCCTTTTTTTATGCTTTTGTTTTAAAAGAGGTCATAATGTTTACTTTAGCTTTTGAATCTTCTTGTGATGACACATCAATTGCAATATTTAAAGATAAAAGATTAATTACAATGAAAACTGCATCTCAAAATGAAATACATTCTTTATATGGTGGTGTAGTTCCTGAGTTAGCAGCAAGAGCTCATACTCAAAATATTCTTCCATTATACTATGAAGTATTAAAAGAGGCAAATATTAAGCTTTCTGATGTAAAGTTAATAACTGCAACTTATGCTCCTGGGCTTATAGGCTCTTTACTTGTAGGATTAGAGTTTGCAAAAGCATTAGCAATAATAAATAATATAAAATTTAAAAAAGTTCATCATATTGCAGGACATTTACATGCGGCACATATTACACAGAAAATAGATTATCCTTTCCTTGGGGTAACTGTTAGTGGTGGACATACCACAATTTACATTGTTAATGATATTGATAAATATGAATTAATAGGTTGGTCATTAGATGATGCTGTGGGTGAAGCTTATGATAAAGTCGCTAAAATGTGTGATTTAGGTTATCCTGGAGGTCCGATAATAGATAAAATAGCTCAAAATTATAATGGGGAATTAATTGATTTTCCTAGGCCAATGAAATATAAAAAGAATTTTAATTTATCATATAGTGGTTTAAAAACGGCTGTTTCTATTTATATAAAGAACAACCCAAACTATAATATAGAGCAATTAGTTTCTTCTTTTCAAGTAGCAGCAATAGATGTTTTAACACATAAAATTAAACTTGCAGCAAAGTATTATAATTTAAAAAGAATAGTAATAAGTGGTGGAGTTTCTGCTAATAGCCATTTAAGAAAATTATTACCAACTTTATTTAAAGATGAAACTGTTTATTTTCCCGAAATGAAGTATTGTATGGATAATGCAGGAATGATAGGCTATCTTGGTATTCTTCTGTATGAAAAATATGGTGAGGACAATCCCAAAACTGTTAATCCAAAAGCAAGTAGCCGGCTTGGCGTTAAGTTAAATAAATAAACTTTATTTTGTAATTATAGTTTACAACGGGAGAAATACTTAATCTTTAATTAAAATAGGTTTAATTGTTGCTTTTCCATTTTTTACTATAACTTTAAAATCAATATCTTTAGCTTTATATTTCTTTTTAAGAATTTCAGCCTGCTGTTGTAGTTTTTTAGATAAAACTTCCTTGTTTAATTCTTTGTTAACCCCCAAAAGTCTTTGTGTAACTTCATATTTATTTAAAAGTTTATCATAATTTTTAGCTTGAGGTTTATTTTCATTATTTTCAACATTTTTAGGGGGATTTTCTTTGCCTTTAAGTTTATTATGTATCTTCATTTTATATCTATCTATTTTATATGTACCTTTTTCTATTCTAAGCCAAATTCCATCCCATTTTCCTTGGAATAATGCAAACTTATGAGTTAAATTCGCTGCTTTTTGTTTTATAATAGGGTTGTTTATTCTTAAAGTTTGCAAATTTAAAATATCTCTTTTCAGTTTTTGCCTTTTTTTTGTAGGTTCTATTCTTTCATGGCCTTGAAAAAACATATCATATTCATGAATTAATTCATTTAATTCTCTTTCTATAATTAGAACTTCTTTTTTACCTCTAATAATATCACTCATAATCATATCCTTCTAATAACTCTGAATGGTCTTCCATCCAACGATATAGTTTTGTTCTTGATATTTCTAACTCTTTATAGGTTTTCTTTCTGTTAAATTTATTTTTAATTAATGATTCTAGTATTGCCTGATTTATCACATTTTGTAATGACTTATTTTTACTTTTTTTCCAATTAAAAATATGAATATCCTTACTCTTGATTATATCTCCAGAAAAAACAAAAGCCCTTTCTATAGTATTTTTTAACTCTCTAACATTTCCTTGCCAAAGATATGAATTTAATTCTTCCATTGCATCTATTGAAAGTTTTTTATTTTCTCCCATTTTTTCATTAATTCTTCTTAAGAATAATTCTGCATATAGAATGATATCATTTTTTCTATCTCTTAATGGAGGAATTGTAATAGGGAGTACATATATTCTATGAAGTAAATCCTCCCTAAATTTATCCTCTGATATTAATTTAAAAATATCTTTATGAGTTGCTGATATTATTCTTACATTAACTTTTTCAAATCTTTCACCACCAACTTTTTTTACTTTTTTGGTTTCAAGAACTCGTAATAGTTTCGCTTGTTGTTCAATTGGCATATCGGCAATTTCATCGAGGAATAATGTACCATTATTTGCTAATTGAAATAAACCATTCTTTTCTTTTTCTGCACCTGTAAAAGCTCCTTTTACATGCCCAAAAAGTTCTGTTTCCCATAAGTTATCAGGTATTGATGAACAATTTACGGCAATAAACTTACCTTCTAGTTTTGATATTTTATGAATAGTATTGGCCAATACATCTTTTCCAACACCCGTTTCTCCATGTATAAAAACTGGGAAATCAGAATGTGCTCCCATCCATATTTGAAAATATTGGTCTATTAAGGAATTAGACATTGAGTAAAATTTATAAAAACTATGATTTTTAAAGAAATTTGGGGCATCTAGGTTGCCAAATATTTGAAAATTTATATTTTTAAAGAAACTTTTTATGGGAAAATCATCTAACTCTAAATGAGTGTTATCTATTTCGAGAGTTTTGTTATCTATATTAATTTTAAAACTATAACCATTAATATATGAGCTAAAATTTTTTTTAAATGTGTAAAATGAAATCTTTCTCTCAATATTTAGGTATAAAAAATAAAAATCATTTTGTAGTTTTTTATTATTTAAGTATCTTATATCAAATGTCTCAGCAATAGTTTGATCTATTTGTGTTTGAAATATAAATTCATAACTTCCTATTTCAATAATATCGCCATGGTTTAGTAAAAACTTATTTTCTTTAATAGGATTACCATTTAATTTTGTAATTTTTGAATATAGTTGTTCAACAAAGTATTCATTATCTTCTTTTAATATTTCAAATGCAGTTCTTGATATATAATCTTCAAGAATAATAATATCACATTCTTCAGACCTACCAACAATGTTTTTATTCCCTAAAGTATGCATACTTTGAAGTATCATATTTTTTTTAATCGATATTATTGCCACTATATTTCTCTACGAATTCTTTAATAAATAATTTATCATCTTCACTTAAATTAATAAATTCAACCCCCATACCATCATTTAAATCACCTTCTTTTCTTATTCTTACAACTTTAGCATCTACAGAGATAGATTTTTCTGTTCCAGGCATTGAAAACTCTAGGCTTAATACATCATCAATATTTAAAGGTGTGGTTGTTTCTAAAAACATACCTGTTTCTGATACATCTCTTGTTGAGTAACAAAATTTAAAATCATTTTTCCCTTTAAATTCTTCACCAAGCCATAGAGCAATTTCATGTTCTGAATTATTGTCAGCCCACACTCTAAATCCTATTCTTTCTCCTTTTCTTTTTTCCATTTTATTTCTCCTGTTCTAATTGCATTATTTTAGTTTTTAATGCAAGATAGTTGCTAAATTCTATTTCATGGTTTTGTTTAATGATTTCTAAATAAAATCTTTTTTTATGGTTTTTTGAAATTTTAATTTTTAATTCTTTTAAACTTTTTAGGTATTTACTCCGTTTGTCAATATCTATGAATTTAATATTATCACTAGAATATTCGTCGGTAGTATTTTTATCAATACAATAAATTATGAAATCATCTGATGCCAAATTTGTTATTTCTTGATCTTTTAGCAAATTACTTGTAACAAATATTGCTTTATAATCTTTTTTTGCTAAATTTTTTAAAAAATCATTCTTTTTTTTAAATGGGTCAATAAAAAAATTTAAACTTGTTGCATAGTGATATATTATTTTTTCAAGCTTATCATCAAGAATTGTTGCAATTTGTATATATTTATCAAAAAAATCACTTTCATTATAGCGATTATCTATTGATAACTTTTCCATTAATATAATTTCTCCTATTAACGAGTAAGATAAGTTTAAATTTTCTACTAAAATATTGATGCAATCCTTCATTAATAACTCCCTTAAAAATAATAGTTTATCTTGTATTTATTGTCAAATAATTGTATTAATTTTATATTTAAAGAATTACAAATTGAATAAAAAGCATAAATGTGTTATGTTATTGCTTGTTTTTAGGAGCTGATTATGGAAAATAAAAAAGAATTATTATTAGAGTTATATGTTGAAGAAATACCTCCATTTGAATTATATAAGTTAAATGATTTCTTTAAAGTAGAAATAGAGAAATTTTTAAAAAACAATGACATTAATTTTGAAGATGGTAAAATTCTTTCTACTCCAAGAAGAGTGGCATACTTAGCAAACAATGTTAGTGGAAAGCAAAATGATAAAGAAGTTATTGTTTATGGGCCGTATAAGCATATCGCTTTTGATGCAAATGGTAACCCAACTAGGGCATTATTAGGCTTCTTAAAAGGTAAAGGAAAAAGTTTAGAAGATGTTTCTTATCAAAAAGACAAAAAAGGGGAGAGAATATACTTCAAAAATAGTGTAAAAGGCAAAACAATAGATGAACTGTTAAGTGAGTTTGTAAATAAAATTTTAATGAAAAAAGCACCTTTCAAAAAATCAATGAAATGGGCAAGCAATAACTATACTTTTATTAGGCCAGTACATAGTATTTTGGCATTATATGGTAGTACTATACTAAATATTAAATATGAAAACTTAATTGCGAGTAATAAAACAAGAGGACATCTTATTTTAGCAAATGAAGAATTTGAAGTTAATTCTCCAAATGAATATGAATCTAAATTAAAAAAAACTTTTGTAATTTCTGATTCAACAGAGAGAAAAAAGTTAATTTTATCTCAAATAAAAGAAATAGAAAATAAAAATAATTTTAAAGTTATGATAGATGATTATCTATTAAAAGAAGTTATTAATATTGTTGAGTATCCAGCATCTTTTGTAGGAACATTTAGCGAAGAATTTTTAGTTTTACCAGCAGAAGTTCTTGAAATAAGCATGAAAAAACATCAAAAATATTTTCCAATTTATGATAATAATGGAAATATTACAAATCATTTTTTGGCTGTTGCAAATGTTCCACTTGAAGGAAGAGAAGCCATTATTCATGGTAATGAAAGAGTTTTAAGAGCGAGACTTAGTGATGCAAAATTCTTTTATGAAGATGATTTAAAAAAAGGTTTAGATGTTTTAATTCCTAAATTAGAAGATGTATTATTTCAACAAAAGTTAGGTTCTTATGCTGATAAAACAAGAAGAATAGAGGATATTGCATTAAAATTAAACAAAGATTTGAATTATAATATTTCTGAAGAGAAAATTAAAAAATCTGCTTCATTAATAAAAGTTGATTTATTAACAGGGATGGTTGGTGAGTTTGCTGGATTACAAGGAATAGTAGGAACACATTATGCTAAAAAACTTGGTATTGAAGAAGATGTTGCATTAAGTATAATGGAACATTACCAACCTAAAACTGTTAATGATGAAGTTCCAAGTAGCAATCTATCTGTTCTAATGGCTTTATCTGATAAACTAGATACCTTAGTGGGTGGCTTTACTGCGGGGCTTGCTCCAACGGGAAGTAAAGATCCATTTGCCTTAAGAAGAGCAAGTTTAAGTATATTAAAAATTATGACACAAAGAAATGATGATTTGCAATTAAAAGATTACTTTATTCATTCTATTTTAACTTTAGAAAATGCTCCAAATGATGCCTTATTAACTAAATTAGTTGATTTCTTTAAAGAAAGGCTTAAGTTTTTCTTAAAAAGTAACTATAAATCAGATGTCGTTGAAGCTGTTACTGCAAAATCTGATACAATTAATAAAACAACAGTTGAATTATGTGATGCTTTAAATAATTTTAAAAATGGTACTGAATCAAGAGAATTAATTCTTTTAATTAAAAGAATTACAAATATTTTAAAAGATGATTTATACACAATAAGTGGTGAAATTAAAGAATCATTACTAGATTTTCAAGAAGAAAAAGATTTGTTTTTGTGGCTAAATGAAAATAGTAATAAATTTAATACTCTCTTTACTCAAAATAAATTTCAAGATGCCTTTAATGTTGCATTAACGGCGTATCCTATTTTAGATAAATTCTTTGATAAAGTTTTAGTTAATGATGAGAATGCTGATATCAAGAAAAATAGGCAATTATTGCTCAAAAATTTATATTCACTTTTTACTAATTTTATTGCTCTTGAAAAGTTAGTTACTAATTAATGCTTCTTTAAAACTCTCATAATTATTTAAATTTTGCAAGATAGTATTTTTACTATATTTAACTAATTGAATATCCTTATAATATGGTGTTAAAAAATCTCTTAATGAATTAGAATTATCATTTTTTATTAAAGATAATAAATTTTTATTAATTATTATTGGATGTCCTTTTTTATTATTAAAAATAGGCTGTAAAATGGGGCTGTTTCCGTTATATTCTTTAATTATTTTATGATATAATTCTTGTTCAATAAATGGTTGATCTATCATTTGTAAAATAAGATGATTTTTTTCACTTAAGGAGGAAACTCCTTTTTTAATTGAGCTATACATTCCATTTTCATAATTTTTATTATAAACAAAATTTATTTTATTCAAAAATTCTTTTTCAATATGTTTTTCTATAATTTTTGCATGATGTCCTAAAACAACTTGTATGGATATGTTACCATTCCTATTTTTACAAGCTATTAAAAGTTTTTCTATAATAATATTTATTACTTTTCTCCCCTTTATTTCTAAAAGAGCTTTGTCTTGACCCATTCTACTAGATTTTCCTGCAGTTAATAAAATTGCATCAAAAGTTTCCATTATTTTCCTTTTTTTTCTAAAATTACTGTTGTATAATATTTTGCTATCATAATATATTTATTTTTTTGAAAATTTTCATATAATATTCTAAAATCTTGACAAGTTAAATCAGAGTTTTTTAAATACCATGGGGGGCCTTCTAGGCTATATAAAAAGAATCCTATATCTCTATATTTAGTAACACTAGTATATTCGAATTGTTCAATTATTTCAAATCCTTTTCTTTTGAGTAAATTACTATTTATTTTTTCAGTACTATGTATTATTACTCTCCCTTTGTAATAATTTGGGATAAAATATAGTTTATTTATTTGATATATTATAATTAAGTCAATAGTTTTAAAAAAACTCATTTTATAATTAAAGTCATAATTTTCTTTAAATTCAGTAATGATAGTGCTTTCTTTTAAAATTTTAAAAATTGATTTTAAAATTTTTTTATTTATAGGAGTTGTGTAAGTATTATTTATAATATTCCAAGCACAATATAATTTATCTAGTTCAAGTAAATCATCATTCATAATGTATACTAATTGATTTTAACTGAGTTTTGCAAGATATTTTTTATAATGTACACAAAAAAAGGGTGGCAAGCCACCCTTAAAAGACTTAATCTTTTTATTTTTTACTTTTTATTACCTAATGCTTTAAGTGTAAATGTTCTTTCAAATGCACCACTGTCTAATTGAGCTTGGCTAACTTTGAAATCTTTTTCTAAATCTTGATATAAAACTTTTACACCTGTATCAGTAAGTTGAGTTGCATAAATATTAAGGCTCATTCCAACATTAGCTTCATGAATAGTGTAAGCTTTCATCCATGCGTCAGTACAAGGTATTGTAGTATAATCAGTAAAATCACAAACACCTTCACTATCACATGCTTCTAGTTCGTTTAATGCGATTCTAAAACTACTAATATCACCACATTCAGTTAGTGTTCCACCATAACCATCATCAATATCCCATTTAACTGTTAAAATTGCTTGTTGAACTTTTTCAAGTTTAACAACATTTGCATCATTTGCTGCACCAGGAGCTTCAACTCCACCAATTTTAGGAACGGCTACAAAATTCTTAGAAACTTCATCTGTAAATTTTACAGTAAAGTCATAATCTTTGTTAGACCATAAGTGCTCAATTGGATAGCCCATATTAGTGCTTTCTAATTCATGAACATTTAAGTCTTTACAAGCTACTGTTGTTTTTGCAACTTCATCACCATGTACAGAAACTGTTATGTCAACATTATCTACATTTGCTTCGCTACAATGTAATGCATCATTAGTTTCAGAGTTTCTTAAGTTGAATTTTAAATTAACTATTCCTGCAGGTTCATTTTCTCCACAATAACCAGCATAACAAGCTTCTTTTTCACCGTTACAGTCATCGTCTGTTTTACAGTTATCACCAGCTGTTTCACAACCCATTGCAAATGTCATTAACATTATTGTTAAAATTGACAGTAATAAAAATCTTACCTTTTTCATAATTCCTCCATTAAAGTAAGTAAGTTATTAAAATTAAATTGGACCATCATCATCGTTATCATTATTTTCTTTAAATAACCAAATAACAGTTTTGTTTTTATCCTTTGTTTTATAAATCATAGCATTAAATTTACTGTATTCTAAGCTATCAATAGTTACGCTATCACCTGCTTTAGCTTGAGTATTTACTGTTGTCGTATTAGGTTTATTATTTGAAATAATGATTGAAATCAATAAAATTGCAGCTAAAGATACTATTGCGGGTGCAAATCTATATATTTTACCAAAAATATTATCATTAGCTTTAGTTTCTTCTTTTTTAATTTTTTCTTTTGGAAACTCAATAATATTATCATATAAGGTATGTTCTTCTGTTATATTCTCAGTGTTTTTAAGTTTTTCATTTAAATCTTTTATTAAATTAGGTAATTCAAAACTATGTTCTATTTGTTCATAATGAAACAAAGTATTGCTTGATAGTTCTTCTAGTTCTTCAACTAAAACTCTACAAGTTTCACATTCTTTAAGGTGATTTGCAACTTCTTGCATATCCTTATCATTTAGTTCACCATCAACATAAGCTGTTAATTTTTCTGTTTCTATAAAATCACATTTTTTCATTTCAGCCTCCTAATTATCATACTCTTTTAGGTATTTTTTAAGGTTCATTCTTGCATGATGTAATCTGCTCATAACGGTACCTTTTGAAATATCTAAAATTTCTGCAATATCAGCATAAGACATGTCTTCAAATTCTCTAAGTTGTAGCATTAACTTATGATCATCTGAAAGTTTATTCATTGCTTTAGCCATTTTTACCGACAACTCCCTTTTTTGAACTTGTTCTATTGGCGATGCTACTTTATGATGAACCGAATCAGTATAGATACTTTCATTTTTATATTGTTCTCCATATTCTACAGATGATAAATTCCTTTTTTTTCTGTATATATCAATACTGACATTTCTAGTGATTTTATACATCCAAGTGTATAGACTAGAATTTTCTTTAAAGTTTTTGATATACTTGAATACTTTTAAAAAAACATCTTGTGTTGCATCGTATGCATCAGATTCATTTTTTAAAATTCCATAAGCAATCATATATATCCTCTTTTGATATGTTTGAACAAGCTCTTCAAAAGCTTTATTGTCTCCAACTTTTATTTTTGCCACAAGCCCTTTCTCATTACGCCTCAAACTCAACTCCAAACTATTAGACATCTATAATAAAATTTTATTCATTCTTTTTTAATGTAGCCTTTAATAAAATCCTAGATTTTAACTTTTGGGCTTCAGTAAAATTATTTTTTACCTTTAATGCTAAATTGATATAAAATAAAGCCTTTTCATATTTTCCCATTTCAAAATATACTGATGATAAATTAAAAAGTAGCACAGGGCTTTCTTTTTTTTCTTGTTTTGATAATTCCCAAGCTTTAGAAAAATATGAAAGTGCCTCTGATTTATTTCCTGATTTATTTAAATTCATACCTATTTCATTTAATTCTTTTACACTTAATGTATGTATATCTGAGTCTAGTTTTTTTAAATATTTTTTAGCTTTTTGGATATCTCCTTTTTTTATATATAGATTAGCTAAATTATTACTTAACCCCTTGTGTCTTGGGTTTATGTTTTCAACATATTTTAAATGCTTTTCTGCTTTGTCATTATTATTATTTTCTAAATATGACTTTCCTATTTCAAAATTATGTTCGGGGTTTTTAGGAGAAAATATTAATACCTTTTCTAAGGTTTCTAGCTTTTTCTTCTTCTCATTTATAGCATCATAGCATTTTACTAATAATTTGTGTGCAGAAAAACAGGTAGGCTTGAACATTAGTAATAATTTTAATTCTTTAATCGATTCTTTGTATTTATTTTTTTTAAATAGATACAAAGCTTTTAAATATTTTATATAAAAATCATTTATTTTATTCTCTAAGCTAGTAATATATTTTATTGCCATTTCAAGGTTATTATCATCAATTAATTTTTCAATAGAATTTAATATGTACCAATTATCATTTTTATTATATTTTTCAATTAATTCATTAATTATTTCTTTTATCATAGGATAATTAAATGGTTTTAGAAGTATTCCATCAAAGCCAAGTTCTTCGGCATAAGATGTGTTTTTAGTATCATTGTCTGGTGTAATTAGTATTAATGGAATATTTCTATTGTTTTTATCTTTTTTTAATGTTTTAATAATTTCTATTTCTTTATAATTATAAATATCTATTTCTAAAAATAGTAGTTCAATATCTAATTTGCTTACAGATGATTCTATTGAATTAAAATCATTTGTATATTGCGCATTTTTAATGCCAGTTTTTTTTATTAAATTAATTAAAGAATCTCTATTATACATATCCAAGCTATATATTAAGACATTGATTTTTGATAACTGATTTGAATTTACTTTTGTAATAAACATGCTTAACTCATATTAACTAAGTAAATATATACAATAAATTAAATAAAATTACAAGATATTGTATATATTTACCTAAATATAGAGCCAAATTTATTAAATAGTTGATAGGAATAGATTTTATTCTTTTTAAAAAATCTTAAAGTTGAATTAAGAATTTTTTCTCGATTACTTGTTTCTATTTTATTTTCTTTTTTGCTTAAGTTCATATATTTTAATGTGACTTTTCCAGACATATTAATTAAAAAAGAAATGGTATTTTCTTTATCGATATTTGTAATTAAGCCTATAGATGTAAGTTCATCATTAAGTTTTCCATCTCTATTTTTATCATAAGTATTATTAAAAAATATTAAATCTCCAATTTGATAGTTCTTGTTTTTATATAATTTTCCATTTTCTTTAATAAATTGAAAAATCAATTCGGTAATAGACAGCCATTTTCCTCGTTCATTTTTTATTATTTTAGATTTTGTTATATTTACTTTAAATTTTAGAAAAACCATTTTTATAAATCCAGAAGAAGAATTCGTCCATAATTTACTAATAGGTAAACTCTTATCCTTAAATTTTAGGGCATAATCAACAACTGGTTTCCTTTGATGATTTCCAAGCACTTTATATTGTTTAAAGTCTTTTATTGTTGTTCGCTTTCCATTTTTTTTAGGAAGATCTAGTAGCTGACCATAAGAGTTAAATAATTGAGATGCCAAACTTGGTATATTATTTTTCTTGTCTTTGGAACTTAATTTTCTCAATTTTGAATTTAAAACCTTTATTATGTTTTTATTTTTGATATTTGCTTTGTTGGGGTGTTTTAAATTCATATTGCGAGTTCTGATAGTATTTCCAACTTTATATAAAAAATATACTGTTCCTTCTTCATCAGTATTGATAACCAAAGCAACAGTAGTGAGCATATCATCTAATTTATTATTTCTATTTTTATCATAGGTATTATTAAAAAAAATAAAATCACCAGCCTTAGGTGTGGTGTTTTTAAAAATCTTTCCCTTTTCTTTAACAAAAGAAAAGATTAATTCTGTTGTGTTTCTCCAAGAACCATCTGGATTTTTAGGATAAATATCAGTAAGGTCGATATCAAAATGTGAATAAACCATTTTTATAAAACCAGATAATGAATTATTCCATTCTTCTGATTTTGGTACTTTTTTATCAATAAATGATTTGGCGTATTCTTTAATTCGTTTTCTATCAGAAGATATTTTTATACTATTTTTTATTTTTTTATTATTTGAATGAGGTTTTGATAAAATTGCAATTAAGATAATTGCAATTAAAACACTCATTGATATTGCTAAAATTTGATATCTTTTATTTTTCGTTAAATTTTCAAAAAAATCTTGTGTTTTAACTTTATTTTTAAAACTCTTTTTGATTGAAGGAGTTTTGGTGTCATTTTTATTTGTTATTTGGTTATTTTTTACTTTAGTTATTTCTTTTTTAATTACTTCAAGTTCATCTTTTAACTCTGTTGTTCTCCATAATACTGAATATGTTTCTATTTCATCGGATTTCCCCTTAAACTTAACTCGCCCTAGTAGTCTTGTTCTAATTTGTGGGTATTTTTTAATTCCATTTAATGTTGTTTCGGAAATAGTTGTTCTACTTGCTGCTGTATCTGATTCTATTCTTGCTGCAACATTAACTGCATCTCCAAATATGTCATTATTTTCTACTATTACTTTACCAGTATGAATTCCAATTCTAATTTTTATTTTATCTGTTGCTGTTTGATTATAAGCATCTAATTTTTTTTGCATTTCAATAGATGCTCTTACCCCAAGAAATTCACTATCAAATTTTGCCATAATGGAGTCGCCAATAGTTTTTATTATAGTGCCATTATGAGCTTCTATTATCGGAAATAACATTTTATTATGTCTTTCTATAAATAATCTACCCTTAATATCACCATATTTTTCAAAATATTTTGTACTGTCTTTTAAATCTGTAAACATAATGGTAATAGTTTTAAGATAATTACTTTCTAACTTTTGTTGTAATTTATTAATATCTTCTAATATTTTAGATGCATCACTCATAAACCACCAATTATAACCACTATTATTATAAATTACTTTCTTTATGATTACAAGTTTTAAACCAGTAATTCTTTATGAGTTTACCTCCTCTTTTTTAAAAATATCTAAAATTTATGATAATTTAGGATAATTTAGGATAAAATGGTATTATTTTGATAAAAGTTTTAGCTTGTTTCACAATTAATAGACTTATAAGGCTATTAATTACGAAGAAAACAACTTGTTGGTTGATGAGCAATAATAAATCTTAGTTACTTTTAATTTTGCAAATAGTGTCTATTCCACCTCTTGTATTGTAAATTGTTTCAACTTTAATATTTTTAGGAGCTAGAATTTTTTTTAAATCTTTATATATTATTTGAGTTAAATGCTCTTGATAAATACCTACTTCTCTAAAACTCATAAGATAATACTTAAATGATTTTAGCTCTAACACTTTTCTGTTTGGAGTATACTCCACTGTTAAAGTTGCTTGGTCAGGAAGCCCCGAATATGGGCAAAGAGCTGATAGTTCATCTGTTTTATATATTACAATTTGCTCAATATATTCTGTATCCATATCTTCAATAATTTCACAATGACTATCTCCTGTTTCTTTGAATATAACTTCTCTCATCTTATATGGAAATGTTTCTAATAATTCCGTTTCTATCGCTGAAACTGGTAAAAATGCTCTTCTTTTTCCTTCTGCTATTGCCATAACTTCACTCCTTGATGAGTTCTAAATAAAAATCAATACTGAATATATATTAAATTTAATATTTATTCAAGTGGAAAGGGGGAGTTAAGATGGAACTAGCTTCATTTTAATATTCACATAGAAAACATATTTATTGTACATAAAAAACATAGCATTATAATAAAATATTTTTTTATTACTTTAGAGGGATTAAATTATGAAAAAAAGAGTTGATATTAATCAAATTAAACAATTTAAACCTATGCGAAAAGCTATGAACTTTCAGGAGGCTATTATTGAATCAAATAGATGCCTATTATGTGAAGATGCTCCTTGTAGTCAAGCTTGTCCTGCTGGAACAGATCCTGGTAAATTTATTAGGCAAATTAAGTTTCAAAATTATAAAGGGGCAGCAAGAACAATCAGGAATAATAATATAATGGGAAGTTCATGTGCTCATATCTGTCCAACTGAAAAATTATGTGAATTAGGGTGTTCTGCAAAAGAATTAAATCATACTATTGATATTAGTGGTCTTCAGCAATTTGCAATTAATTATGGTATTGAAAATAAACTTGAACCTATGATTAAAAGTAAAGAAAATATGGGTAAAATTGCTGTAATTGGGGCCGGTCCAGCTGGCTTATCTTGTGCTTCTGAATTAGCAAAATTAGATTATGATGTTACTATTTATGAAAAGGATAGTGAAGCAGGAGGTGTTTTAAGATGGAACATTCCTAATTTTCGTCTTCCTGTAGAAATGATAGAAAATGACCTAAAAAACATTAGAGATTTAGGTGTTAAAATAAAATGTAATGAAGATATTAATACTAAAGAAAAGGCAAATAAACTATTAAAGAATAATGATGCTGTTTTTCTAGCAACAGGGCTAAATAAAGCTTTTTTGCTTTCTGAACTCAAAGATTTTAACAATTCAAAATCATACATTGATTTTCTTCGTTCTATTCAAGAATCAAAAAAAGAAATAAAAGCCCAAATTGAAAATAAAATTGTTACTATTGTTGGTGGAGGCTCTGTTGCTTTAGATTGTGCTATTTCAGCTAAGGCTTTAGGTGCAAAAAGGGTTTATGTTATATCATTAGAACATTTAAGTGAATTACCTGCAGTCCTTGAAGAAGTAGAGCTTGGACATTTAATGAATATTATATTTAAACCAAATACAAGAATTACATCCGTTAAATCCATAGATAATAATATAATTGCAGTAAAGGGAAATGAAATAGATTGGAAAGAAGAAAATAATTTTAGCCCTAAAAATGCAATAGAGATTGAAGATACTGAATTTACATTGAAAACCGATTTAGTTATTCAAGCAATTGGAACTTATCCAATAATTAAAGAAGTGTTTTCTGAATTGGAAACTTTTGGTAAAGGTTGTATTGTCAGTAAAAATAGTCTAACAAGTCATAAAAAAATATTTGTAGCTGGTGATTTAGTTAATGGTGGAGCAACTGCTGTTCAGGCAGTTGGAGAAGGTAAAAAAGCAGCTATTGCTATTGATAGTTTTGTAAAAGGAGGTAAATAATGGGAAAAGCATCTTTAAAAGTAACATTTTGTGGTATTGAATTTGAAAATCCATTTTGTTTATCTTCATCTCCTGTTGGAAATCATGCGGAAATGTGTGCAAGAGCATTTGATGCTGGTTGGGGAGGAATTGTTTATAAAACATTAAATGTTGATGAAAGGTTTAAAGTAATAATGCCATCACCAAGGCTAAATTCATATAATTATAATGGTAATAAATTTGTTGGGCTTCAAAATGCTGAGCAAATTTCTGATAGAACTCTTGCCGAGAATCTAAAAGATATTGCAGAATTAAAGAAAAATTATTCAACTAAGGTACTTATCTCTAGTATTATGGGATTTAATGATGATGATTGGGCTATTTTAGCTAGAGAATCAGAAAAAGCTGGCGCAGATATGCTTGAATTAAACTTTTCTTGTCCTCAGATGGCAAGAAAAGATGCTGGCCATAGAATTGGACAAAATTACGAAGCTGTTGAACATTTTACTAAAATTGTTAAAGAAAACTGCAATCTTCCTATTATAGCTAAAATGACTCCAAATATTACAGATATGCTTCCTGTTGCTTTAGCTGCAAAAAGAGGGGGAGCTGATGCAATTTCTGCAATTAATACTATAAGAGCAATAACAGATATAGATATAGATAGTTTAACTCCTATGCCTATGATTCATGGCAAATCAGGCATTACTGGATTTTCAGGACCTGCTGCAAAACCTATAGGAATGCGTTTTGTATCTGAGCTTTATAATGATAAAGGATTAAATTTACCCATTTCTGCAATTGGAGGAATAGAAACTTGGAGAGATGCTCTTCATTTTATTCTTCTTGGTGGAATGAATATTCAAGTGACTACAGCTATTATGCGTTATGGTTACAGAATCATAGAGGATATGAAAGAAGGTCTTTTGGATTATATGAATGATAGAGATATTGAAACGATAGAGCAAATTTGTGGTAAAGCTGCTGAAAAATTAGTTGATCCTTCAGAGTTTGATATTAGATATCAAGTGGTTTCTGTTATTGATGAAGAAAAATGTATTGGTTGTGGTCAATGTTATATTTCATGCCAAGATGCTGCAAATCAAGCAATAATTTTTGATCTTGAAACAAGAAAAGCAACAGTTGATGAAAAACGATGTGTTGGTTGTACTTTGTGTAAACATGTTTGTCCGGTTTGGGATTGTATTACATATAGGACAGTAGATACTTTAATAACTCCTCATGCCGGAAGATTGTAAAATAAAAAATACTAATTTAAAAACTGCGATTCGTAATTTTAAAAAAAAATTTTAAAAATTTATAATATATATGTTATTCTACAGTATTATAAATAATTCTAATGTTTTATAAAAAAGATAAAAAATATGTAAAAAAGAATTTTAAACAAGGTAATCTTTAACATATTAATTGTTTTCTATATTTAACTCTTTTTGTAATTCTTTAACCTTTTTAATAGATAATTTAGTATATTTTTGTACAAATGCAATTTCAGCACCATCTTTTAACATCTCAATTGCTGTTTCTATTTTACCTTCTATTTTACCTTCTATTTTACCTTTTTCTATACCTTTTTCTATACCTTTTTTTTCTCCTCTTTCTTCAATTTCGTTAATTAGTTTCATCATTCCACCCATTTTATCCTCCTGGTTTAAAGTTTTAAGCGCTTCTTTAATATCTATTTTATCACTTGATATTAATTTAACAAATTTATTAATTTTATCAAGCATTATTAATT
>JAMOQH010000033.1 GCA_027064085.1 bacterium
TTAGCGATAACAATTTCCTACTTTTTTCTAATAATAAAAATCCAATCATATAATCCTGATAATATTACTAAAAAAAACAAAATTGCACTAAAAGGAACTAATAATATGTAGTATTTACCTATTATAAATTTTAATATTCTACCGTTATGTAATTCAAAATTCCAATTCCATAAAGGCATCTTTATTTCATTCATAATTTTGGGTTGCTCAAATAGTTTTATAGATTTTCCATTTAAATTTTTAAGGCCTTCTAAGTGAGTTGCAATATACATTTGATTATTATATTTAAAAGCTCCTGCAACCATAAAATGCTTTAAAGGTTTTATTCTATTGTATTCTTTTTTATTTTTAATTTTAATTAAACTTTCATATTTATTTTTATTAGGATAAAATTTATAAAATCCTGAAAACGAGCCCATAATATAGTTATTATCTTTATCTAACTCTAAATAAGTTGCTCCCATAATAAAAAGAGGCCATTTTTGCTTTGAAATATATGCTTTTTTACTAAAATCATCATTTTTTATGTCCCAAGACCACAGATAATCACTACATTGTATCATTAACTTATCTCTATTCTTATCATAAAGAGCATTTTCTATTCTTTCATACCAATTATTCTGATTAATAGGTGCAGGATATATCCATCTTGGTAAGATGACATCGGTAATAGCCACAATAAATGGAGGTCTCATAAAGATAGCAGTAAAAGAAATCAATACAACTACTAATAAACTATAAATCCCTATCTTTTTATGATATTGATAAAAAAACTTAAAGTGTTTTCTATTCTTTTTAAGATTACCTTTCCTTTTTTTAATTCTCTTAGGAATAAACCATATATAAAATGCTGAAATTGATAAAAATATTATAGCTAAACCGCCTAAATCAAACAATAGCTTTCCAAATAATCCCCATGCACTTCCGTCATGTAAGTGAAAAAATAACTCAACTGCAGTTACTTTTTTATCCCCTTTTCTTTTGGGTGTTATCTTTTTTATATTAAATTTTGAATTTTTAGAAGAATTATTTTTTATGTTAAGTAAATAAATATTAGAACTAGAGAGAATAAATAAAGCATTTTCATCTTTTTTTATAATTTTTTTTATTATTGAATTATCTCCAATATTAACTCTATTCCAAGTATCAGAATTTTTAGTTATTTGATATAAACCATTTTCATTAGCAAGAAAAACATAATCTTTCAACTTTTGTAAGTCATAAGATTTTCTTTTTATAGTATATGGGCTTAATCCTTTAAATAAAGGCTTAAAATTTAATTTATCAGCTTTTTTAGCTCTGTAAGCACCTTTTTTACCTGCAATATAAACATAATTATCAGTTTCTATTAAATCTATAATTGCACTTCTATTGAAATTTTTAATATCATAGTTAGACGGTGTTAAAAAATGAGGCATCTCAATGGATGCAACTAAATTTTTATGATTTAATATTATACCACTAATACTCATTTCAATTAAAAATAATATACCGAATAATCCAAAATACTTATGGTACCATTTAGATTTCTTAAAAACTTTTTTACTCATTATTTAGTATCTTTTCAATTAATATTTTATTTTCCTTAGATAGTGAATTTATATCAAAATCTAAATATTTATATGCTTTCCTTATATAAAAAGCATCTATCTTATTTATCTTATACAAGTCTAACATTACTTCAATAGAATGCTCATAAAAAATAACATTTTCTATATTTTCCATTTTGTTTTTAATGTAATGATTTACATATATTTTTTTAACATTACCAGACTTTATTTTATCATGAAAATCTAAAATCTCTTTGAGCTCATCTTCATCAGTAATAAAATTTCTCAATTTTTTAACATTTATTTTTTTAGTTTCAAGTATTTCTTTAAACATTTTATAAATGTAAGCATCACTTTCTGTATTATCACCAATCAAAATATAATCTATTCCTTCAGGTAATAAACTATTATAAGTTAATAATGCTAATAATTTAAAAGAAAATGGCCTTTTAAGAGCTTTAAATTTAAGTTTTCTCATATAATAAAATTGATCTCTTAAACAAATTCCATCAAATTGAACACCATCTAATGTTAATTTTTTAGAAATAATATTTTTCATTTCTTTTGGTGATGCAGATATAAAATAAACTCCATTTATCACATTATTATTTCTTCTAACAGCTTTTAATAGATAATCCATTCCTGAAATACTTACTTTATCTATCGCAAAATCAAATAAAGTAGAAAGCAAGCCTCCTATTGTTTCAAATTTTGTATCTAAGTATGTTTTATCAATGTCACAAAAATAAACACATCCTTTAAAATTATTCCCATAAGCTCTATCGTTTTCTAGCACTATTGGAATTATAGGATTAGTAATCATTTTTATCCTTTTTAGAGTGTTTTAAAGTGAATTCAATAGTTGGAGTTGCTCTTTTGTATTAAAGCCAAGTATTTCCGTATAATTTTTAATAACTGCAACCCCTGCTTTATCATTTCCAGCTGCAATTTCAATTAAATCGGGGAGAAAGAATTCTCCATTATTATTATTTTTTTCTACTTTATTTATAGTATTTTTTAAAAAATTAATATCGAAAATATAAACACCAGAATTAACTAAATTTATTTCTTTTTCTTCGTCAGTCGCATCTATAAACTCTACTACTTTTTGAACTTTATCATTTTTTAAAATAACTCTTCCATATTTTGCAGGCTCAGGAACTACAGCAGCAATAAATGAAACTTCTCTATTATTATTATTAAATTCATCAATTAATAGTTTTAAAGAATCATAAGTTAAAGCAGGAGCATCTCCAGAAAGAACAATTACGGCTTTGGCATTATTATTTAAAAATGGGATACCTTTTAATACCGCATCTGCTGTTCCATTTTGAGGAATTTGAACTGCAAATTTAACATCATCATAGGACTTCTCTATTTCTGTTTGAACTTCTTGATATTTGTAACCAACAATAGCAACAACTTCAGAACTAACTTTTTTAGCCAAATCGATTACATGAAATACTGATGGTTTTTCTTTTACAATATGTAAAACTTTTGGCCTATCAGATTTTAATCTTGTACCTTTACCAGCAGCTAATATTATCGTTGATAACATTATAGATCACCAAATAAAGAACTAAGTTTTGCTTTCGCATCTAAATCATTTCCTTCGGGTTTGCTGTCATATTGCTTCATTTGAAAAGAAGAACAAAAATTTGCAGCTTCTCTATCTCTAATAAATGCAGTTGTTGTTTCTAAGCATTCATTGTGAGCTGCAGGGTCCCAAAATCTACAATTATGACAATTATGTAAAAAAGATAAACACTTAGGACATGTATCCTGACGACCTACTCTTCCATCATAAACTTCAATTTCTTCTTTACAAGCATAACATATATACATTTATTCCTCCAAATTCACACAACTTAAAAAGTGTTCATGTTCATACTCTTTTAAAGTATTATCAAAACTTAAACAAGTGTCTTTTCTCTTAAAACACATATTATAATAAATACACCCTTTTGTGGTTTCTGTCAAGTTATCTTGTGCTATAACACTAACTTCATTATTGAACAATTTACGATATGGATGCATTAATTCATATTCACTTAATCTATTATAATTCAAACTTTCTAAAATAATCCCCTTGTATAAATAATGAACTGAATCAGATAATTTTACAATAGATGAATTAATACTTGTGAAAAATATAATAGTCATTTTATTTTTTAAACTTTTTAATAATAAATAAATTAATTTAATAGTTATTGAATCTAATGAATGAAAACTATCATCAATAACTAATATTTTGGGTTTAAATAAAAGAGCTAAAACAATTGCAAGTTTTTTAATATTTTTGTTATCAATATTATATGGGTAGTTTTTTAAAACATTACTATCAATATCCAATAGCTCTAAATAATGAGATAAAACTTTTTTTATTTCCCATTTATTTTTAAATTTTTTCTTTGATAAAAGCATATCAAATATTTGATTTTCGATTTTATAATTATCATTAAATATTATCTTAGGAGTATTAAAAATTAAAACTATTTCATCTCCAGAATAATCATCAATTTCAAAAACAGATTGCTTATCATATAATATCTCACCTGATTCAATGTATAATTCTTTAGATAATAGATTAAATATTGCTTCTAATAGAACAGTTTTACCAGAATTCGAATTTCCAATTATTGTTGTAAAACTATTTTTTTCTATATCCAAAGATATTTTTTTTATAATTGGATGTTTTTTCTTGTCTATTATCGTTAAATTATTTATTTTCAGAATTGACATTTTTTATATTTTTAAAAATTATATCAAATAATAAGTCAAGATTTACCTTTTCTCCAAGTATAATCATTTCTAGCATAGAAATTAGTATTACATTACTAGGATTATTTTCTAGTTCATTAAAAAATTCATTAAAACTATTAATAATCTCTTTTTTTAATTTTTTAGACTTTAAAAAATCAATTAAAATAGTATGTAAATTTTCCAATTTTTTAGAAAGTATTATTTTATCTATTTTTTTATTATTTAGCGGATCAACACTTTCATCTTCACCAAAAATAGCATCTAAATCAGGAATATCCCTATCTTTATTCTTTTTAAGCCAATCATCTGTAACTTTTTTATCGTTTAAGGATATTTTTTGTGTTGTTCCCGGATTAGTTTCATTTTCACTTTCATCTTTAAATCTTTTAATTTCTGGAGCAGGAAAAGCCGATTTATCCACATTTTGTGGATCATTATTTTTAGGTAACTCCATTTTAGGTTTATTTTTAGATTCGTTAGAGTTTAATGGAGGAGGTGTTTTTATTTTTATTGAACTTTCTTTTTGAGTTTTAGGAGAAGTAGTACTCTTAGATACGGTTGGAGTTGATAAATCATCTAATGCAAATGGAAAATCATCCTCAATAGAATCTTTTGTATTTTTTGTATCTTTTTTAATTTTAGTGGTATTATTACTTGGAATAGGAATAGAAGGTTTCTCATTAGGCTCTTCTTCTTCTTTTAGAATCACATCATCAAAAAGGTCAACATCATTAACATCAAGCTCTTCTACTTCAACATCTAAGTCATCGCCTATTTCAACACTTATATATTCTTCTAGTTTATTATCAAACACATAATTATCTTCGGCCTTAAATGCTTCAAGAAAATTAAGTTTTTTATTTTCTTTTACATCTACATTTTTAACATCCTCATGCTTCACCTCCATGTTAGTGTCAACATTATGTCCACTATTAATATTTAAAGTAGGTATATTATTTTCTGTTTCTAGTTTAATTGAAGGACTAGGCACTTCATCAAATAAATCAAGAGAAATTTCTTCAGGAACTTTTTTGGGTATGATATTTTCTTTCATATCAACATCTTTAGTTAACTCAAGACCTAAATCTAATTTAGAAGGAACAGAAGTATCATTTTCTTGAAGATCTTCAAATTTAGGTTCTTCAATTAAATCTCCACTTAAAATATCATTCCCATCATCTTCAATTAAAGAACCTGTTAAAACCTCATCATCATTTTCTTCAATGTTTGGAGTTAAAATATCTTTAGATTCTAATCTTATTTCTTTATCTTGGGCGGAATCAGGTTTCTTTTCTTGAGCTTTAACATTTAAATTACTTTCAGGAATGTTCTTAGGTTTATTATAGTGCTTGATAAGTAAATCCTCTAACTCTGAAAATGTTGCTAGAAATAATTTAATTGGAACATTTAATTTTTCACTCATCTTATTTATAACACTAGTTGGAGGTTCTTCAGATGTTACCATACATAAAATATTCTGCCCAGCATTTGGCTCAATATAAATAGGTACAAGTCTATACTTAATCGCAATACTTTCAGGTATAAACTGTATTATTTTAGGATGAATTTTTAAAGATTTAGTTGAAACAACCTTTAATCCAAGAATTGAAGCCTGTATATCTGTTAAAATATCCTCAGTAATAGCATTTATTTCTATTAAAATTTGCCCCAAATACTTATTCGATGTTTTTTGGATATTTAATGCCAAATCTAATTGTTCTTTTTTTATTAAACCCCTGTCTAATAGGATATCTCCTAATTTTCTCATCTTACCTCCAGAGAATACACCATATTAGCAAGAGACAGGCCAAAAAGCAATAATTTTCTCTTAATTATAACAATATGTTATATAAAATCCACTATAATAACTTAAACTTATAATGCAATCAATCAATATTAATAGAACTACTCATAAAATATTCACATTCTTAACACAATTATTAAAAAATAAAATGATATATAAAATTAAGCTAATTATTTTGGAGAATAATTATGATAACAACAAGAAAAAAAATAGAATCTTTTAGAAAAAAGAGAAAAAAAATATTTAAAGGTACTGGTGAAACGGGTATTGAAAAGCAACATAAAAAAGGAAAGCTAACTGCAAGAGAAAGAATTGCGTTACTAATTGACATTAACACTTGGCAGGAAATAAATTCATTTGTAAAACATAGAGCTACAAATTTTGGAATGGATAAAATTGATATTCCATCAGAAGGTGTAATAACAGGAGTAAGTAGAGTTAGAGATAAAATAGTTTATATTGCATCACAAGATTTTACAGCAAGAGGTGGCTCTGTTGGAGAAATGCATGCAGAAAAGATATGTGCAATTATGGACATGGCCCTTAAAACAGGAGATCCCATTGTTTTGTTTAACGATAGCGGTGGAGCAAGAATACAAGAAGGCGTTGACTCATTATCAGGTTACGGGAAAATCTTTTATAGAAATACATTATTATCAGGTGTAGTTCCTCAAATTGCGGTTGTTTGTGGTCCTTGTGCAGGAGGAGCAGCATATTCTCCAGCATTAATGGATTTTATTATTATGGTCAAAAATACATCTCAGATGTATATTACAGGACCACAAGTAATTAAAGAAGTTACAGGTGAAAACATTGATGGAGAAAATTTAGGTGGGGCAATAATAAATGCCCAAATATCAGGAAACATACACTTTGTCGCTCAAAATGATCAAGAAGCAATTGAAATTGTAAATAAATTACTATATTTTCTTCCTTCGAATAACACAGAAGATGGATACTTAAACGCAAATCAGGATATAATATGGAATGAGGATAATTTTCTAAATAATATAATTCCAGATAACCCTAAAGAATCTTATAATATGCATAAAATTATTCAGCATATTTCAGATAATGGTGATTTTTTAGAAGTAAAAGCATTATTTGCAAGAAATATAATCACCGGTTTTAGTAAAATAAATGGGGTAACAGTTGGTATTGTTGCAAATAATCCATTATTTAAAGCAGGAGTTTTAGATATAGATGCATCTGATAAATCAGCCGAATTTATAAGATTTTGTAATGTTTTTAATATTCCTATAATAACATTTGTAGATGTTCCTGGTTTTATACCTGGAGTAGAACAAGAATATGGTGGTGTTATTAGACATGGAGCCAAAATGCTATTTGCTTATGCTTCCTCAACGGTTCCTAAAATTACAATTATAACCAGAAAAGCTTATGGTGGAGCATATTTAGCAATGTCTGCAAAAAGTATGGGAACAGATAGAGTTGCAGCTTGGCCTACTGCCGAAATTGCTGTAATGGGTGCTCAAGGAGCAGCAAATATCATATTTAGAAAAGAAATTCTAACTTCTGAAAATCCAGATGAAACCAAAAAACAAAAAATAGAAGAATATCAGAATGAGTTTTCAACACCTTATATAGCAGCATCAAGAGGCTTGATTGATTCTATAATTGAGCCTAAAGATACAAGAAAATATATTGCACTTTCTTTAGATATTCTTAAAAGTAAAAATGATATTAGACCACCTAAAAAACATGGTTTAATTCCTATGTAAGGAGAAAAAATGGAAGAAGCATTTAAAATTTCAGCTATAGGTATATTCATAGTATTTTTTGCATTAGTTTTTATTTCTATTGTTTTATCATTAATTGGGAAATTATTTACCATAAAAGAAACTTCTATAGTTCGCAAAGCTAAAAGCAATAAAGAAAGCCCAATTAATGAAGCTAATATAAAAAATAATGACGAATTAACTCCAGAAATAATTGCTGTGATAACAGCAGCTGTAAGTGTTGCTTATGGTCCTTGTACAAGAATACATTCTATTGGTTCAATTCATCATGAATCACAATATAAGATGCAAGGAAGAATGAATATAATGGAATCACATAAATTAAAATAATTTAGTAGGAGAAGATATGAAAAGATTAAGAGTAACAGTAGAAGGAAAAACATACGAAGTAGAAGTTGAATTAATTGAAGATGATGAAAGTGAAAGCTTTTTTCCCACAACCAACCTAGCAACACCATCAATACGACAAAACAACAATATTCAGACTGTTAAAAAAATAGTCCAACAAGCTACTATTCCAAGTAGAGGTTCAGCTGAAGTTACAGCTCCAATGGCAGGTAATATTACTGCAATTAATGTAAAAGTTGGTGATACAGTAAACTCTGGAGATAAAATTGCAGAAATGGAAGCGATGAAAATGATTACACCATTAACAGCGTTAAGTTCAGGAAAAGTAACTGAAATAAAAGTAAGTGTTGGAGAAAATATAAATCAAGGTGCAATAATAGCTATAATAGGATAAATCATGGATAGTATAATAAACTTTATACATACAACAGGTTTTTACAATTTAACAATTGGACATATTATAATGATAATTGCAGGTTTAATCTTTTTATATTTGGGAATTGCAAAAGATTATGAACCTCTATTATTAGTTCCAATTGGTTTTGGAATATTAATAGGTAATATTCCATTTAAAGGTGGAATGCAACTTGGAATATACGAAACAGGTTCGGTTATGAACTATTTATATATGGGTGTTACAAAAGGTATTTACCCGCCTCTTATATTTTTAGGTATAGGAGCAATGACTGATTTTTCAACACTAATATCAAATCCTAAACTAATGCTTCTTGGAGCAGCTGCTCAAATGGGAATTTTCATTACATTTATTGGAGCATTGTTTATTAGTCATAGTTTGCCATTTTTGCATATGAATTTTTCATTAAAAGAAGCAGGAGCAATAGGTATTATTGGTGGAGCAGATGGACCAACAGCAATATTTTTATCATCAAAACTTGCACCCGAATTAATTGGAGCAATTGCAATAGCAGCATATTCTTATATGGCATTAGTCCCTATAATTCAACCTCCTATTATGAAACTTTTAACATCTGAAACAGAAAGAAAAATCAAAATGAAGCCCCCTAGAGTTGTTTCTAGAAAAGAAAAAATTATATTTCCTATTATTGCATTTTTAATTATTACCTTTATTGCTCCTGGAGCAATTCCACTAATTGGAATGTTACTCTTTGGAAATTTACTTAGAGAAAGTGGTGTTACAGAAAGACTAGCAAGAAATGCAAGAAATGCATTAATTGATAGTGTAACAATTTTACTTGGTATTACAGTTGGAGCAAGCACTCAAGCAAGCACATTTTTAACACCAAAATCTATAGGTATTTTTATTTTAGGTGCATTTTCATTTGTTATAGCAACAGCTTGTGGTATTTTATTTGCTAAATTAATGAATTTATTCTTAAAAGAAAAAATTAATCCACTTTTAGGAGCGGCTGGAGTAAGTGCAGTCCCAGATTCAGCAAGAGTTGTTCATAATGTAGGCTTAGAAGCAGACCCAAATAATTATTTATTAATGCATGCAATGGCACCAAATGTATCAGGAGTTATTGGCTCTGCAATTGCAGCAGGAGTATTGTTATCAATATTACTTTAAATTTTCTCTATTTTTTAAACTCTAGATTAAAAAATCCATGTAAAACAACTTGTTGGTTGAAATGGTAAAATAATTTTATTTTAAACTAGTTCTTTTAGACTTTCTTATAACAAAAAATATAATAAACATAATTATAAAGAATGCTCCTTTTGAGTTATTATCATTATTACTATAATCACAACCAACAGCAGAACTTCCTCTATATTTGTTATTATTTTTATCATTTGGATTAATTTGAACATAATCATTATCACAAACATTACCTATTCCATCTTTATCATCATCTGATTGATCAGCATTTGCGACTAATGGACAATTATCTAATGGATTTCCAAATTCATCATAATCATTAATACTATCGTCATCATCATCATCATCACAGAAATCACCTTTACCATCAGAATCTGTATCTAATTGGTCTGGATTAGGTAATGCAGGACAATTATCATCTTCGTTTTTAATACCATCATCATCAAAATCTACATCATTAACATCATCACAAACATCACCTACTCCATCATTGTCTGTATCTAATTGATCTGAATTTGCCTTTGTTGGACAGTTATCTTCATCGTTTTTAATACCATCATCATCTAAATCATCATTATTTGTTTCACATAAATTACCAATACCATTATTATCATCATCTGCTTGATCCGGATTTGAAACTAATGGACAATTATCTAATGGAGTTCCATCAGGGTTTAAATCATTAACTCCATCATTATCATCATCATCATCACAGGCATTACCCTTTTTATCATTATCTGTATCTAATTGAGTGGCATTAGCATCTAATGGACAATTGTCATTACTATCTTCAACAGTATCATTGTCATCATCACTATCACATACATCACCAAAGTCATCATTATCAGTATCTAATTGATCTGAATTTGCAACTAAAGGACAATTATCCTCTCGGTCAACAACTCCATCATTATCTCTATCTAATGCAGTATCGTTATCACATAAATCACCTATTCCATCATTATCTGTGTCAATTTGATTAGTATTAGAAACAAATTTACAATTATCATCATCATTTTTAATATCATCACCATCTATATCATCATCACAAACATCACCAATTCCATCATTGTCTGTGTCAATCTGGTCAGGGTTAGGAATATCAATACAATTATCTAGTTGAGTTCCATCTTCTGTTTTATCATTAATACCATCATTATCTCTATCTAAAACAATATCGCTATCACAAGCATCACCAATATTATCTTCATCTATATCTTCTTGATTTGTGTTAGTAACATACTTACAGTTATCTTCATCATTTTTAACGGTATCACCATCAATATCATCATCACAAACATCACCAAATTCATCCAAATCAATATTTGATTGATTTGGATTATAGATATTTTTACAATTATCCCTATTATCATCAATTCCATCATTATCGCTATCATTATCACATTCATCACCAATTCCATCATTATCAACATCGTCTTGGCTTAAATTTGCAACATTAGGACAATTATCAGTATCATTGCTTACTGTATCGCCATCAATATCATCATCGCACAAATCACCAAATTCATCATTATCCATATTATGTTGGTCTTCATTAGCTACTATTGGACAATTATCTACATCATTATTTACATTATCACCATCTATATCATCATCACATACATCACCAAAAGCATCGTTGTCTATATTACTTTGGTCTTCGTTAGAAATATCGGGACAATTATCTAAATTATCATTAACATTGTCACCATCTTTATCAACATCACATGCATCACCAACACCGTCTCCATCACTGTCTGTTTGATTAGGGTTAATAGTAAAACGGCAATTATCTTTTATCGTTCCATCATCATTAAAATCAGCTATTCCATCATTGTCATCATCTGGATCACAAGCATCTCCCATGTTATCATCATCATGATTTGCTTGGTCTGTATTAGAAACAAATTGACAATTATCATTAATGTTACCATCAGTGTCTAAATCAGGCACTCCATCATTATCGTCATCAGTATCACATAAATCCCCCATAGCATCAGTATCATGATTTTCTTGAGCAGGGTTTACAATAAACTGACAATTATCCAAAATATTTCCATCACTATCAAAATCTTCTACCCCATCATTATCATCATCAGGGTCACAAGCATTTCCAATTCCGTCATTATCAAAATCTTCTTGTGAACCATTAGCAATAAACTGACAGTTATCCAAAACATTTCCATCAGAATCTAAATCCTCTATACCATCATTATCATCATCAGGATCACATAGATCTCCCATAGAGTCATTATCATTATTTGATTGATTAGCATTGGAAACATTTGGGCAATTATCTAGATTATTACCTACACCATCACCATCTCTATCATCATCACAAACATCACCAATATTATCATTATCTATATCTAATTGATCAATATTTGCATTTAAAGGACAATTATCCCATGGATTACCATCTGTATCTAAACTTGGAATACCATCTCTATCAGGGTCCATATCTCTAATTCTAAATGATTCTGACAATACAAATATACCTGATGTTTCATCAATATGAGAGCGTTCGGTATCACAACCGTCTTCATCTACAACGAGATATGCTTCTGATGTTGTTAATCCATAATATCTATCCCAACCACCATCTGCTTCATTTCTAGTTTGTTTTGTTGCAACAAAAAGAGGCTTGGTGTCATAAGTATTTGAAAATGTTATTTCAGTAGGATTAGCATCATCCCAACCTCTTGTTTCATTAAAAATAATTGTTTCATATTTTATAAATTTACCATCTTCATCATGAAAACTACTAACAACATTTCCATCCATTGCAAGCCAACCAATTCTTTCAGGAACAGTAACAGGAGTAACGTCCCCACATTTACCAGCTTCTGAATTATCAAGAGCAACTTGAAAATTATTATCAGTAACATTATTAACACTAACTGTTAACCAAGGGTCAGATATTTCTGAGGGAATATTGTTTTGTTCGTTATTTAATGTTTGTATTTGTGCTAAAACTATTGGATTATTTAATTTTGTAGGAAAAGTAACACTGTCATGGGTACCACCTTGATAATCAACAGTTGAAACAGTATCATGATAACCAGCAATCATTCTTTTACCATCTGGTAGTAACCAATCCCCTGCCTCAACAACAATGTAAGAAATTGTTTGAGAAATATGTGGACCATCATGTGAAGGTGGTTCTGTAAGCATCATCTCAAAAGAAGTTACTCCATTTTCAGTTTTAAGGTTTTTTATTCTGAAATTTGCTGGATGACTACCATTTTTATCAGGAATTGTAACAATAACAGGATTTATATATTCATAATTTAGTGTTACTAAATTCCATTCAGTATTTTGATATGTATCAATTGTTGTAATTTGACCTCCTTCCATTTGAAAGAATAGTGCCTGATCTGCAAATATTGTTATAGTAAAGCTAAAAAAAAGACTAAGTATTAAAAGCTTCATACATCCTCCATAAATTTATAATTTTAATTATAACATAAAATAAAAAAGAAGCAAGTGAAACTTGGTTACTTTTTTCATTTACAAGATTTCAAGCTTGTAAATTCCTACAAGAAATGTATATAATACATATCTTGTACAGACGCCGCATTGCGACGTCTCATAATATAATGATATTGAGACAAGATTGCATTGCGACGTCTCATAACATACTGAGGAAATATGGAACAAAAATATATAGAAATAAAAGGTGCAAATGAGCATAATTTAAAAAATATAGATATAAAAATCCCAAAAAAGAAATTTGTTGTAATAACAGGAGTAAGTGGAAGTGGTAAATCCTCTTTAGCATTTGATACATTATATGCAGAAGGACAACGAAGATATGTTGAATCCCTAAGCTCATATGCAAGGCAATTTATTGGCCAAATGGAGAAACCTCATTATGAAACAATAAAAGGCTTAAGCCCTGCAATATCCATAGAACAAAAAGCAGCATCTAAAAACCCCAGATCTACAGTTGGAACAGCTACTGAAATTCATGATTATTTAAGAGTTTTGTTTGCAAGAGTTGGAGAACAAAAATGTTACAAATGTAACCAACCTGTAACCAAACAATCTGCTCAAGAAGTTGTAGCTCAAGTTTTAAACTTACCCCAAAAACAAAAATTTATGATTTTAGCTCCATTAGTAATAAATAGAAAAGGAATTTTTAAAGATAAAATTGAAATGATTAAAAAAGAAGGCTTTTTAAGATATAAACTAGATGGAAAGATCTATAAAATAAATGATGAAGTTGAAATTAAAAAAGACTTTAAACATAATTTATCCATTGTTGTTGATAGGCTTATATTAAAAAAAGAAATTGAATCTCGTGTAAATGATAGTGTCGAAACTGCTCTTAAATTTGGAAATGGACTTTTAATAATTGATACTATGGATGGTAAAGAAAAAACATTTTCAGAACACAATGTTTGTACTAATTGTGAAATTTCTTATCCAGAATTAAGCCCTCAAATCTTCTCTTTTAATTCACCCCTTGGATTTTGTGAAAACTGTAATGGTTTAGGATTTCATTTTTCTCCAGATGAAACTAAAGTAATTGAAGATGAAAATAAAGGTGTTTTACAAGGAGCAATAAAAGTTACCATAGGAGATAAAGGTTCTTGGCAATACAAATACTTTAAAAAAATTATAAAAGAACTTAAGATTGATGGAACTACTCCTTATAAAGATTTAACAAATGAAGACAAAAAGCTAATTCTGTATGGTTATGGTAAGAAAATAAAAATAAAGTATAATTCTAGAAAATGGAATGGAACTATAAATTCAAAATTTGAGGGTGTACTCAATACTTTACAAAGAAGATATCAAGAAACCGATTCAGAGTCTGCCAAAAAATATTATGAAAAGTTTTTTACTAAAAAATTATGCTCTGTTTGTAATGGAAAACGATTAAGTAAAGTTTCTTCTTCTGTTTATATTGATAATAAATCTATTGCTGATATAGCAGAATTTACCATTAAAGATGCTCTTACTTTTTTTGATAAATTAAAGCTTAAAGGTAGTAAAAAAATTATAGCTTCTGAAATAATTAAAGAAATAAAAAACAGATTAAACTTTTTGGTAAATGTAGGCCTAGACTATTTAACATTGTCAAGAACAGCTTCAACACTAAGTGGTGGAGAAAGCCAAAGAATAAGATTAGCAAGCCAAATTGGCTCTGAATTAACAGGAGTTATTTATATATTAGATGAACCAAGTATAGGCTTACACCAAAAAGATAATGATAAACTTATTCAAACACTTAAAAACCTAAGAGATAAAGATAATTCTGTAATTGTTATAGAACATGATAAAGATACTATAGTAAATAGTGATTGGATAATAGACATAGGCCCTGGTGCTGGAATTTATGGAGGAAATATTGTTTTTGAAGGAACTCCCAAGCAAATATTAAAATCAAAACATGAAACAGGATTGTATTTATCAGGTAAAAAATCTATAAAGCTACCTAAAAAAAGACGAGTATTAACTGATTTTTTTGAAATAATAGGTGCAAATGAAAACAATCTAAAAAATATAGATGTTAAATTCCCAAAACAAGCCTTAACTTTAATTACAGGAGTTAGTGGAGCGGGAAAATCAACATTAATTAACTCAATACTCTACCCTGTTATAAGCAATAAGTTAAATAAAGTAGATAAAAAAACTGGCAAATATAAAAGTATTGAAGGGATAGATTTTGATAAAATAATTAATATAGACCAATCTCCTATAGGAAGAACTCCTAGAAGTAATCCTGCAACCTATACTAAAGTTTTTGATGCAATAAGAACATTTTTTGCTATGCTTCCTGACAGTAAAGCAAAGGGATATAAACCAGGAAGATTTTCATTTAATGTAAAAGGAGGAAGATGTGAATCTTGTAAAGGCGATGGAATGAAAAAAATAGAAATGCACTTCTTGCCTGATGTATATGTTCCTTGTGAAGTTTGTAACGGAAAACGATTTAATGATGCAACTTTACTTGTTAAGTACAAAGGAAAGAGTATTTTTGATATTCTAAACACTTCTATAGTAGAGCTTTTAGATATTTTTAAAGCTCATCCTAAAATTTACAAGATATTAAAAACATTAGATGATGTAGGAATGGGATATGTTAAATTAGGGCAACCATCTACAACATTAAGTGGCGGAGAAGCTCAAAGAATTAAACTTGCAAAAGAGCTATCAAAGCGAGCAACGGGTAAAACAATTTATATACTTGACGAGCCTTCAACGGGGCTACATTTTACAGATATTCAAAAATTATTAGTTGTCATCCATAAACTAGTCGATATGGGAAACACAGTTTTAATGATTGAACATAATCTAGATATAATAAAAACAGCTGATTACATAGTTGACATAGGCCCAGACGGTGGAAATTCAGGTGGAGAAGTAATATTTCAAGGTAAAACCGAAGATATATTAAATTGCGAGGCTTCTTATACAGGTAAGTATTTAAGAGAGTATTTGTAGAATAATCAAACCGAAGTTTTGATTATTAGCATTCAATCATTGCAAACAATGTTTTCATTTGATTTTTAAGCCCCAAAGGGTCTAAAAAATGGAAGAAGTTGACATCTATAAGCAATTTTGTTATTTACTTAATTTTTAATTGTAGGAGATGAAATAAAGCTCTATTTCATTTTATTAATTTTAATAAAGATTTTACAAAAAGCTCAAGGTATTTGGAGATATTGTGATGATGACCCAACTAGAAAAGGCTTTGTGGGAAATAGGAAATAGGAGTAAAAATGGATGACATAACACTTGAAGAATTTCAAGAGATTTATTCAAAATTAGAGTATGATGAATTATTAAGTTTAAACTCAGAAGAATTAACTTTAAATGCCCAAAAAGCTTTATCTGAAGAGTTGAATAAAAGGGAAGTCTTAAAAAGTGAGACTCATATTGAAACTCATATAAAAAGAAATCTAGAAAAGGAACAAAAGCTTGATGTTGATAAAAAATATGACAGAAAAAAATTTACTAATTTAGAGACAAAATCAGAAATTGAATCAAGTAAAATAACTACTTGCTTTAATGTAGCTATAACAATAATTTACTTCTTTACATTAGCTATACACGATGCTTTTTTTAAACCATCTAATCAAAAAATGAGAATAGATTCTCTATTTGATGCAGATCCTTTAATTGGATTTTTAATATTAGCTCTCTTTGGTATATTGAGTATTATTGTATCACTTGTTATTATAAAGAAAATTTGGGAAAATCTTTTTATGGATATATTTAATGTAAGAAATATTAATTATGCAGAAGCATATGCCTTTATAATGTTTTTTGCATTTTTATTATAATTGTTTTTTTTATTTAAAAGCTTAAGAGAGGAATATTCTAAGCATTTAATAGAGACAAAAAATAAAATAATTAAGAAATTAGGAAAATAAAAGTTAATTTTTAGAGATGAATTTATGGCAACAATAGTTAGAAGTAAGAGAAATAGAAAGAAGTATATTCTTTTAGGTGCAGGATTTGGAGCTTATGAATCTAAAAAGGGAAATTGGTTATTGGGTGACCTTTCTGCTGATACTAACAAGGGGACTATTGAGTTGTTATGTGTTTCTGATTCAAAAGGAAATATTAATTGGATATATTCATCCGATTTAATAGTTGTATCTATTAATGGAGTTAAGCCTGAAGATATTTTATAATCTCCATTTTAAAATTTTTCCAAAATTTCTATTAATTTAATATAATATTAGATTATAAGCTAAGCTTTCAGTGTAAAACCTATAAAGCAAGTTTGAAAATATTAAAATTACTTAACTAATTCAACAAAGTTTTCTGAAGCCCATATCGCTTGAATTTCTTTAAATTTTACAAATAGCTTTTTCTTGTTTTTATCAATTTTTTCTACAACTCCAACATAAGAAGCCGTTCTAAACTTAACTTTAACTTTATCACCTACTTTAAATATTTTTTCAGCAGGTTTTTCTCCTGATATTTTTTTAGTATATTCGGTATAAACCCATGAATCTTTCATGGTATCAAAATCAACTAAGAGTTTTTTATCTTGTTTATTAATTTCTTTGATACTACCTTTATAACTTCCATTTGAAAACTTAACTTCTACTCTATCTCCAATATTAAATCCAATTTTAGTATTAGAATTATCTACAAATTTTGATGTATCAGCTTTCTTCATAAATCTTGCTTCACCCCAGATAGTTTTTATATTTTTAAATTTAATTTGATATCTATTTTTATTATATATATCTAGTTTTATAACCTTTCCATAATTCAAACCATTACTAAACTTATATGAGACGATATCTCCAACTTTAAAACTTTCAAGTTCTATGAATAATGTTTTTTTAGCATCACAATTTTTATTTCCAAAAGCTTCTATAGTTTTTATTTCATCTTCTGATGGAACATAAAAGTCTATAGCTAAAATCCTCCATGTTTTTGATATTTCATCGAAAGATATTGCAAATCTTGCTGATTTTCTTCCTTCTTTATCAAAAAACTGCATCATATTTGATTGTTTATGTTTTACTTTTGGAATTTGGCAATACATTCTTTTATATGCTTCCTTATTTTTTAATATTTTTTGCATATTGTTAAATTCTCTACGAAGCAAAACATTTTTTCTATTCTTTACAAAAAATGATGGAGCAAACCTTTTATATATTATTGCTTGCATTTCTAAAGTGTCTGCATTTAACATTTTATCATGTAAATAGTATATAAATTTATCCCCCATTTTAAACTTAGGAACAGTTATTTTAGGAAGTCTGTCTACTATCGCAGCAGCTTCTCTTTCCATATT
>JAMOQH010000034.1 GCA_027064085.1 bacterium
CCAGCTTTTTTCAATATCTGTTAACTCTTTTATATCTTCAAGAAATTTTAAATATCCATTATATCCGCGTCTACTTTTCAATCTGAATTCATTAAAATCAATATCTACACCATTATAAATATCTACTTAAGTTCTGGCGACCAGTATCCCGACCATATTTTTGTTTCTTCATAATTAGGATCGTTCACATCCAACATTATTTTTCCGAATTCAATAAATCCACCAACTCCTCCGACATCTTCAGGTGGCGTCTGCCCTTTTGCTTCCAAAAGATATGGTAGTTCACCGTCATATTCTTCAATCACCTGAACCAACTCAATATGATGTTCCCAATAATCTCCAAAATCATACGTATAAATCATCTTCTTATTTTCAGAAAAAACATCTGATAAGTTATAATCTTGCATAAGAACTGCATCACTGTCAAAATCCAAGTCCGACTCAAAAGGAACTATGCGTATCTCTTTTTTTCCAGTCGTAGAATTATATATGGTGAAATCATAGAGATGATAATTTCTCCAGTCAAAAACACTCTGTATCACCTTATGTAAATTTGAAAAGCTCATATATGCCGGAACTAGAATTTTTCTTTCAGCCGTATAGACTTCAAGGTCAAGGGTTATTCTTAGTTCATATACCCGACTTTTGTACGGCTGTATTTCAGTCAGCTCTTCCATTGACTTAATCATTGCCTTATATGGATAAAATTCCTCACCTTTTCCCTTAGAATAATTAACAATTCTATAGTTGTAAGCCACACCAACAACATCACTGTACATCTTATCAATGCCATTATATTCTCTGCCAATATGGAAAGCGCACTCTAAACCGGCCCTTGTTACTCAGGCCGAAGCATGCCTGCTGCTGTTCTTGGTATATTCAATTTCTCCTGCAAGACGTAAGTACTCATCCACCATCTCTAAATTTAGATTATATTCCAGCAGTGTATTTCTAATTGCATGTTGTACCTTTTCTTCAATTTTATTTAAATCTTTTCGTTTAACCTGATAAATCGCGACAGTAAAACGAGTGGCATTGTTAACCAGTACAAGAAGATCCTCGGTTCTTCTATTCGCCCACACCTTTGTCCAGTTAGCAGTCCATGTAAACAGAGGGTTTATGTTCTCATTTGTCGCAGGTGGTTTCATACCTAATGCTTTTGCCAATTTACCTGTTAATGCTATTTGCATCATTTCTTTCCTCCATCTTTGCTGTTTTTTTATTTGCCACAGCAATTCTTATACTTTTTCCCTGATCCGCAAGGGCAAGGTTCATTACGACCTATTTTCTTCCCCTTTAGTAAAGGTTTTTGATTAAATCCATAATTTGTAGCAACTTTCTCCATCTGTTTTACCAACTTTTTCTCTCTTGCATCAAATAATTGCTGATACAAGATGGCATACTCAGGGATTATTGGTCTTTCATCGTTGAATTGAGACCAATTTCTAAATGCTTCTATCGCATTAAATGGTACCTTATATTTTGACGTTTCATTTTGAATGCCACCATAAAAGTGAAACTTGAATTCGGACCAGTTACCATTTACTCCAGGATCATAAAACTTTGACTTCACTGAATTTTCCCCAACAGAAAGTAATTCATCAAATGGGTGCATCAATACGATACTTGAAATCCAAGTTGCAAGCACCGGTTGTTCTTTTAAGAGCTTTTCCAGATAGACTTTTAACCCTAAGGTATCCTTCAAGTCTTCAATATAATACATAGATAGTACTCTCAAATAGGCAAGTTTTGGGAATGAACCCACATTGTCTTTATTAATGGCCTCTTCTAAATAACTCAAATCGCCATCAAAACATTTATACAAGACAACAGGATATTCCTCTGTAATTGTGTAGCCAATTCGCCTGTCGATAGATTCTTCTGAACAAGCCACCAGATTAATAATATCCTTAGAGGATTCTTTTCTTTCCCACTGGCCCAAAATAAACGGCAGATATACTGAAAGTAATCCATTATCCTGTGCATAGTTATCCGGATCACTGATGTAGTACTTCATTTCATTCAGAATTTCTTCTTCTGCCTCTTCCTTATTATCTTCTAAAAATTTTAGATATAAAAATGGTATCTCGTCCGATTCCCTTCTAAGGTAATTGATTGCATCAGTTACTGATGTGCCTTCTGTTACATTATTTTCTTTTTCTGCTTCAAGAAAATGCTCAAGCTCTTTTTTCTTTATGGTAATCATTAGGTCTGTCAATCGTTCAATAATAATATCACTCTCATTTATTGATAAACAATTATATACCCTCTTCAATATCTTAAATGCCTTATCAAAATCCTTATACTTGGAGTAATCCATCCAATATTCATCAGAATAAGCAATATATCCCCACACATTATCCGGATAATCATCAATTAACTGAATAAAAAGCTGTTCTCCAACTTTCGGATGTCCCAGCAAATAATATGTTTCTGCTAAAGATCTTTTATATCTGTGTACATTTAATTCTTTCTCCTGATTTAGGATAATTAGAAAGTTAAGTAAGTCGATTTTTAACTTTCCGACTGTTATTTTGGATTCTTCATCAGCATACAAAAGAACTTTTCTAAGGGTATCATCATAATCCTGTACCCAATTTTGTACATATTGTGTACCATTGAATATATCATCAAAAGATTTCAAATCTCTTAAATGATTTTCCTCAAAGTATGCAGTTACTTCATCGAAAACATCTTTCCAGCAAATCACTGCCTCGTAAGAATCTCCTTTCAGCTCATATCCATACCCCTCTTGCATCATCATATCAAGTTTTGTAAATTCCGAATTAACCGGTTCAGGCTCTATTCCATAATATTTACTGCTGTTGATTTTATATTTCATCATTCATTCTCTCCTGTAGTATCTTTATATTCTCTTTTAATTCACCAGTAAAATCCGAAAGATCTTCCATCGTTATCACTCCATCATTGATAAAGCGTATAATATCATACAACATATCTTGCTTAATTAGCTGGAGACACACCCCTGGTTTCTTTTTATCCTGTTTAATTTTCTTTTCCAATTCCCAGAATTTACTTGATGCAGGCAAATCACCATCTAAAAAAGCAACGTATTCCTTAACCAGCTTTTCCATATACGACTCCTGCCATGAACCAATCCTATCCCTAAACAGTTTCCAGTCTTTTTTTGAAGGTTCCATAATCATTCACCCCAATTCCTTTCATTATAATTTTTCATAATTAAAATCTTTTATTCTTTGTTTTACTCTATTTTTAAAAACTTCAATTTTAGGCCAAATATAATTTATTTCAGACAATAATTCTACATCAGAAAATGCAATTATTCCATTTACTAATAAATCTAGTTCAGAATCAAAATAATATTTCCCGTTTATCTTTCTAATATTTTTTCATTCTTACTCGCATTTTCAATATCACTTAAATAATCAATCATCAATATTAGCCTCTGCCAACTGATTAAAGATATACATTTTACATATTCATTTTATCATTTGTTCTTATTTTAAAAAAGTACTTAATGTATTATCCTCAAGTACTTTCTTTTTCATATTCTTTAATTTATTACTTTTTTTATTATTTTCATAACCTGAATTAATTTACTATCCCAACTTTCAATATTAAATTCAAACTCCTTTGATACCAAATTATTATTTTCTACTTCAAATCTAATGTTGTTAATTTCAAAATTATATTTAATATTAGTAGCATAAGTATTTCTTATCCTGTTTAACTCAATCCAAATTCTCCATTCCTTAGAATCTTTTAATGCTAATTCCGGAAAATACTTTGCCCTTTCAAGTAGTAAATTATTAGTTAATATATACCTATTACTCACTCCAAAATCCTTTACTTTAATTGGATTTTCTAATTTTTTAAAACTTTCTAGTTCAAAATAATGATAAAGTTCATCTTTTCTATTTTCTAATTTTCTAAAAGGAATTTTTTTTCTGTTTATAATCTCTCTTTTTTTTATTTTTGCATAAAATTCAATAACAGATTCACTTCCAAATAGTGCTTTCGATTGATAAATCGAAATATATTCAATTTGATCTTTTAAAAAGTTATCTCCTTCTTTAATTGGCATATGATAGATCTTTTTCTCTTTTATAAACTCTAATTGTTCTTTAGATCTTATTGAACCTATTAAAACATTCCTATTAAACTTAATATTATCAGTATATTCTTCATTTCCAATTGGCAATATATTTCTTTCGTAAGAAACAAGTGGACTCTCTTCAATTAGATTTTTTAAGAATTTACTCATTAATTTAATACTTCCTGGTAAGAATGGATATCCACCAACATTCATTTTTTTAATGCTTTTATAAAATTTATGAGTTTTATATTCTTCTTCATTATTATTTGGAAATAAAACATAAGCACCAATCATAGTTCTTTTAAAATTTCCTTCTTCTTTAGAAACAATTGCGTCTCTATACCTATGCATTGCATTTATGCTTTCTTTAGTAGGCCCATTATCATTTAAAGTGTCTATTCTATACTTAGCATCAAATATAAATTTGTATTTGATTTTAGAATTATTTTTCTGTAATTCTAAAATGTAATCTGGTTTTTGATCTGTTGTTTCACTTGATTCAAATTTATTATATGCAAGTTTAAATTTTTCATTTGTTTTAGGATTAATATAATTAATTACAGATTTTTTCCCTTTTCTTAAAGAAACATTTATTCCTGAGTAATTAAACTTAACAATATCATCACTGACTAATTCATATTCTTCTCGAAGTATTTGATTAATTTTTAGGAAACACCAATATTCATATAGTTCAGCTGTATCCTTCATTGAAAGCCTAAATAAATCACTTTCAATTGTTAAACCTTTTTTTAGCATTACATAATATTTATATAAATCTCTATAACCAGGTGCCATTTGCAAAACTAATGATAATGAATCTAATTTATAAATATCTCCTACATTTTTTAGGAACGTTAAATAGATAAGTGATTTCAATTTTCTATCAATATATTCAATCTTTTCAAGTACTTTTTTATCTGCTGATCCACTATAGTGATTATCAAAACTTTTCAAATACTTTCTCTTAAAACTGTTTAATCTTATTATGACATCTTTAATCATCCATTTAACAAATTTATTTTCAAAAGTATCATGTGTAATTTTTTTATCTACATCAAGAAATTTTGTAGGTAATCCAGTTTCAATATTATAAAACTTTGAATTTTGATTAAGCCATTTAATACCTTTTTTACTAACTTTTTTTACTTTAGAAGCTCTTTTTATTATAGTAATTTTTTCTAATTTGTGATGTGTTTGATTATCAACACGTCTAAATGCTTTTAAAAATAAATCAAAGATATTAATTAAGATACTAAAAAATTCACTATCACTTATTTTAGACTGATCGGTAACACTCATTTCTTGAAATGTTCTTTTCAAAAAATCAAAAGATAGATTATAAACTTCCTTGTTAATATCTTCCATTAACTGTTTATAATCTTCTTCATAATCTATTTTTGTTGGAAATACCTTTATTATTAACTTAAATAAATCAGTCCCTTTTGATTTAACTATAAATTCTGTGTTACCAATATTATTTTTAAAATTAATTAAACCTGACAATATACCTTTATCAACTTCTTCTACAGAATTTTCAATTGATGAGTCTACATGATGAAATGTTAAATTCTGTTCTCCATCTTTCTTATCCCTAATATATATATTTAAATTTTGCTGTTCATAAAATAATGGTGATATTACACTATTATTATACTTTTCTAGTTTTTCATTTTCTGTTGAATAATATTTAATTATATATTCATTACCTTTAAATTCATCTAATTGGATACATTTCTCTATTTTTTTGTTTTTTTCTTCTCTTTGACTATATGGATGTACTGGTTTTCCTTTTATAATAAATTTTATATTTTCATTTTCTATTTTTAAAAGTTCTATCATAAATATAACTCCTTATAACCAGTATGCTGTAAATCCATCTTCTTCATAACTCTTGATCATATAGCAAACTTTTTCAGCAGATTTAATATATTTAATTTTTTCATTTTCATCTAAATCTTTCTTAATTAGTTCAGCAATCTTATAACTCTCGTGATCTTTAATCTTCCCGCCAAATTCAATATAAAGCTTAATAAGCAAATCTTTTATTGCTTTACTGCTTCCTTGAATTCTTGGCAATATTTTTTGCATTATTTGATAATCAAAAGCAATATTATAATCAAGTAAATTTAATTTTTTATTCTGAACCATATAAAAACTAATTTCATCTCTAACTCTATATCCTACATGTAAATTGTTTTCTTTTAGAATTTCATTAATAGACACTAAATCAACTACAACCCTTTCCTTAATAAAGTCATGATATTCTTTTTCAATATTAATGAGTGTTGAGTAATTTGTCATTAAGAATGAATTATTCAATGAACTTTTATAATCAACTTTATCAGAAGAATCATCAAATGGTAAGTCTTCTAACATTACCTCTGAAAATTCTATTGTATTTGCTCTATCTAATACTTTTTTACTAAATGGGTGTGTTGTTTCATCCATATTTACTGTTCCTATAAAATAAAGATTATTTGGTAAATATATTTTTTCTTCAATTCCTAAATCGAAATAATCTGAATTAAAGTTTTCATTTTTAGTTTCCATTAAGCTTAAAATATCACTAAAATAATATTCTACTCTAGCAAGGTTCATTTCATCTAGACATACAATATATCCATTATTCGAATCATTAATAGCTTCTTTAATAACCTTAAATAATTTTCCTTTTATAAACTTTCCTGATATATCTTTATAGCCTAATAAATCCGACATATCATTCCAGTCCGGTTTAACAGGAATAATATCTAAATTATATCCTATTGCTTCTGAAAACAGTTCTACCAGTTTTGTTTTGCCTGTTCCTGATATACCAGCAAGTAATACAAATGGTTTTGATTTAAGAGATAAATAGAGATTTTCAATTATACCTTTGGGGTAATTGAAACCTTTTTGATTGATGTATAAGTCTATTTTGTTTATTTGATCAACTTTTATAATTTTTCTATACATTTTTAACATCTCCATTAAATCAATCTCAATTTCTTTTTCACTTGGTAAATTCCCATTCTTATATTTTTTAGCATATATAATTGCATTATGATATTGTGAACCAATACCAGTATCTGACAACTTTTCAATATTTTTCAGCAAATTTTCATTCTTAATTTTTCTATATATATATTGTTTTCTCTTTTCTAATTTATCTAAATCATTAAATTTATTCAGTACAAACACAATATTTACAAATATTTCATCTTTTTTATAAGAATATAAATAACCCATTCCTATATCATCTTTAGTTTTATATCCAATCCATGGTACAGTAGCCCATCTACCTATACCTGTTGAACCCGAAAAAACAACTTGTTCCCCCAATTTATAATATAGAATATTATAAATAGTTTTAGGCAAATCATTTATAATAATAGGTTTAATTGGATGCCCTTTAAAATTCTCAGTTTTTATAATGTTTTTATAATATTTTGTTATAATCCATATTTTATCTTTAATAAATAAACCATTATCTACAACAAATAATTTGAACTTTTTCTCAATTCCAGAGTACATTAAAATATAATATTTATTAGAATCTCTCTCATTTCCAGAATCAAGATAATCATAATAATATGGATATACTTTATTTAATTCTTCTTTTAACTCTTTTCTGAAACTAATTCTATAAAGTTCTTTTTTTCTATTATTTTGAATTACATTCCGTATTCTACAGTTATATTGTTTGTCATTAAACTCTATCTCAATTTCATTTGTATTTCCTATTTCTAGCTTACCTAAAATATTATCAAAACATTTATGATTTTCCATATCAATTATAAAACCTTCAGAAAAAAATGTTTTAGATATCTCTTTTTTAGTAACTACTTTAAATTCCTGAAGAAACTTGCTAATATCCTGATTTAAGTTATTATTATAATAACTTAATAATTTGCTATCTAATAGTTTTTTTAATTCATGATTATCTATTTTTGTCCAATCACCTGCATAATAAATCAAATCACCAAAAACTTTAAGCATTTTAATTCTAAATATTGGCATTTCTTCCATATATTTACCTAACTTTATTATATCTGTATTTTCAATATCTAGCATTAACCCATCAGTGTTTTCTGTTTCACATTTAAATCCATTATTTTTTAAAGATACATAAAAAAATTTGACGTAATCAAATAATTCATTTTTTTTAAATTTACCTCCTTCAGAAGTTAAATCTAAGAATGCTTTGTAAACAACAAATTTATATGATTTTTGACTTCTTTTCAGATCATTTATTATTTTTTGCATTTTTTACTCCTTATCAAATATTATTTTTTACTCAAACTTCACACATAAAAAATTTCAACAAAATATTTAGAATTCAACATTTTATGATAATTTAATATAGCAAAATATCCATAATTGATGTAATGTTAATAGCAACAAAAAGATCAAATCAATTCTAAGATTATATATCAAGAACATTATATTTTTTTACATTCTTATTGTATTTTTTCTATATATTATACTCTACATGATCAATATTGAATGGAACATACTTTTCTTAACATTAAATTAACTATGTTTATTGCCCAGGAGATGATGATTATGTATTATTTATTATTTATTTTTCAGATTATTATTTACATTAATCGTTATTCTAAAACCGTAAAATACATCAAATTTAGTAAAACGAGAAATCATTGGTATAATAATATCAAATTACATTACATATCAGAATATGTTACAGTATCTCCCTAAGAGTTTGTTTTTTTAATAAGTTATTATTATTCATTGAAAAACTCCGTTAAACTGTTATCTTCATAGTAATTATTTAAATCAACTATCATTTTATTTTTCAACTCTTTAATATCATCATTATTTAAATCTCTCCATAAAATATGATTAAATGCTATTTTACTTAAATCTTTAGAATAATAAATAAATCTTTTTCGTTCAAATTTTTCAAAAGGATTCTGAATCATACTTTGTTCCATGCTTTTCCTATCTTCTAAATAATCCATTCTTGAATAAGGCGAATTTCTCTTTTCTACGATATAATTTTTATTGTGTCTTTCAATATAATAATTTATATATATATCAAGGATTTCATTCATTTTTGCCTCACCACTTTTATCAATTACTTTCAAAACTGATAATATAAATATTATTTTATATGAAAAAGAATAACTCCCTTCATCAATATACTCTTTAAAATCTTCATATATAGTTTCTTCATTATGAAATTTCAAGTCTTTTTCTCTTATAATAATTTCTACTGCTTCAGGTTTGAAATAATTTAATTTCCTTCTTCCAAAAGGAATTGTTTGATTAGGAATTACTTCACCTTTCTTGATCCAACTTCTTAATGTACCAGTATTAATAAATAATTCCCTAGCTAATTGTTCCTCACTTAAATAGTCCCCATATAATTCCTCAAATGTAAATATATTTATTTTTTCAATTTTCATTTCATTTTCGAACAGGTTACTTATAATTTGAAATTCATTATCTGTGGAATATATAATATTTTCTTCCTCAACAATACTAGCCCATGGAGAATAAAAATTTCTTCCAAATAATCCGTTTAGTGACCACGGCATATTAAAACTATTATAATTATCAACTACATCTATCACATATAATGCTTCTTTTCTTGAAAATTTTCTTGTTCCTCGTCCAAGTTGTTGAGTATATAAAACCTTAGACATTGTTGGTCTTGCCATTACTATAATCGATGTTCTGGGTGAGTCCCAACCTTCGTTTAATAAATCACAAACGCATAAAAATTGAATGCTCCCTTTTTTATAATTTTCGATATCTTTTTCACTGTTTTTATGTTTACTACTTATTCCAGCTACAGAAAATCCTTGTTCTTTCATTAATCTGGTCATTTCATTTACATGTTTGATATTAACACAAAATATCACACCAGATTTTCTATTTAAAGAACTTTCAACAAAGGTTTTTTTCAATAAATCAACAATCAATTGATTCCTAGAAGTAACTCTTATTCTTTTTTCTAAATCTGAAGATGTATAATCCTTTCCATTAAATCTAACTTCACTTAAATCAATACTTGATTTTAATCTATAAGCTCTTATATTACATAATATATTATCTTTAATTGCATCTTCTAAAGTCATTAGACTTTCGTATTCTCCAAATATTTTACTTACTTTTTTACCATCCAGTCTATCTGGAGTTGCTGTTAAACCTATTAGACAATTAGTATCAAAATATTGAATTACTTTTCTTATTGTAGGAGCTGGAGAATGGTGAGCCTCATCCACAATAAAATAGCTAAATGACAGTTTATCATAATCACGAAAATGTCTAGAAATCCATGAATATGTTTCAATAATAAATTTGTTCTCATATTTTACTAAATCTTTTCTCCATTGATCCCTTATTTTTCTAGTAGGACATATTATTAAACCTTTATCAATTTTAATTCTCTCAATATCTTCTAGAATTATTCTACTTTTGCCTGTACCAGGTGGTAAAACAACCAAAAACGATTTTTTACCATTTTCTCTATCTCGTTCCAATGTTTTAAGCCAATTTTTTTGATGTTTATAGAGTGTAACTTCTCGATGTAATTTTACTAAATTCATATTAATAAATTCTTCTTTTTCACCAAAATATTGTCTCATTTCATCTGCTACAACATCATGAAATTTAATATCCTCTGTTGACCATCTATATATTTTTCCGTTTTGAGAAACTATTGAATTTTGTTTACACAACTGCGATTTATACTGTTTTTTTGTTATATTACATGGATTATGAAATGATACTCCATTTTCTTCAATAGCAATAAAATAGTTTTCTTTAAATATAACATAATCAATAAATCTTGTTGCATTCTTAACATCTAAAACAGGATATTCCCTTTTTACATATCCAATTGCTTCTCTACCATAAACTTCTTCAAATATATTTTCAAAAAAAACTTCATTATTACTTGGATCTATACTTTGCAATTCTCTATTACTTCCTCTAAATGAAATTTCATTTTCAGAAAAATCATTTGATAAAAACATTTTATAATCACTTTTCATCTCTTCAAAATCATTTTCATTATCAACGAAAAATCTATAACATCCGCTATATTTAAACATTATATCATTCTGCTCTTTTGTATATTTATTGTAACTAAAAGCTATATCACAAATATTAGTGTTATCTATTATTACTGCAATATCACCATTTACATATAATATTGCATTATCTAAATTTTCAAAAAATTTAAACCCATTTTTGCTAAGCCAATCATTTATTACAACCAATATTATCATCTCCAAGATATGTAAAAGAGCTATTTTTCAATTACTTTCTCCAAAATAATTCTTTTTTCAAACCCGCCTCTTTTATTTTTTTTATCTTTTTTTATTTTTTGGATTTTTGCTTCATCTAAATCAAACACATTTTTTAATGAATCAAGTACTTCAAGAATATCAGCCATTTCTTCTTCACAAGGATTTTCTTCAAATTCTTTTAATTCCTCAGAAACTTTTTTTATCAATTCAATAATATATTCATCTTTTTCTGCAATATGGATAAAATACTCATGTCCTGAATTTTTAATAATTTCTGGTATATCATCTCTAATAAGTTTATTATAAATTATTTCTTTCGACATTTTTCCCCCTTAAATCAATTTGTAAATTTTAAATATATAATTAATTCTTCTTATATATATTAATATTAACACATTGTAATTAATTATATAATGTTTTTTAAGTTTTATCCTAATTTTATCCTAACTTTCTTTTAATATCACTAATATGCTTCTCTTTCATTTCATCACTTACCATGATATTTTCTATTAACAATTCATATAAATTATTAATTTCATAATTAGTTAAAATATCTTCTGAAACTTTATTTATTTTTTTAATCTTTTTTATTAAACGCGGTCTTCTTAATACTAAAACATCATCATCAATTCCACTTATTTTTTTTAATGTACATCTTTTGCTAAATACAATAATTGACTTAAATATATCATCCGATAAATCTAAATATTCTGCTAAAGCGTTAATATGCCCATAATTTTGCCATACAGGGTTATAAAATTTATGTTTTTTACCTTTTCCAAAAGTTTGTGTCCAGTTCTTTCTTTTACCATTTTCGTATATCCATCCACCATAATTTTTTGATTCAAAAACATATATACCTTTTTCATTAATCATTAATAAATCTATTTCTGTTGTTTCATTATCTTCTTTTGGTATATATACATTGAGGAGTATTTTTGCATTTGGAAATTTCTTTTCTAATATATAAAATGTTAAAAATTCTCCTAATAATCCTGCATCCATTACTACCCTTAAAAAACTGCTATTACTATAATTTTTATAAGAACTTTTTTATACTTTAAATATACTGGTAATATTCTTACTATAACTACTAGAATAAACAGCAAAAACATATAACTAATGAATTTCATGATTTTCTCCTTCTTGATACTATTTTATTTTTAAATACTACCTTTTAAAACACCTTCAACTATTCCGTTTATAAATAAATTTTCATCTTTAATAAGTATTGGTTCATAATTTTTATTTTCAGGAATTAGAAGTATTGAATCACCTATTCTATTGTATCTTTTAACAGTAGCTTCATCATCTACTATTGCTACAACAATATCTTTTCGCTCAGCATAATTTTGTTTTCTAACTAAAATTTTATCACCAATATCAATGCCAACATCGATCATGCTATCGCCTGTTACTTCCAAAATAAAATAAGTTTCATTTTTATTTATTATATTCTCCGGAATTAAAACTTCACCAAGATATTCATTATCAACACTGTTTAATGCTCCAGCAGAAATTTTTCCTATATTATTAACTTTTCTTATTTTATTGATCTGTATTAATTTATCATTTTCCTTCAAGGTAATCATATCCTCATAATTTTGTTCAATAACATAATTTGAATTTTTACTAAACCTAATATATTCAACTTTTCTTGAACAATCAATTTCCAATTCATTATTTTTATGAGTATTATTACTTCCTATTGTTGCACTAATATCATATATTTGATTATTTTTTACTAACTCTATAATTGGCAACAACACCCTAGTATCTGTTTTTTTATCCTCTGATTTCCAAAAGACAACATGTCTAACTCTTGCAATTGAAAATACATATCCTCTATTAAGATAATTTTGTAATTCATTCTTAAATTTCTTTGAGAATAATAATATCTTATTTTTCTTCCTATCATAACATCCCTTCACATCAACAGATAATTCATCACCACTAACAAGATCCTGTAATGATTCACTAATTCCCTTATTATAATTATAGCTTAAAAAAACATCTTTATAGCTAAGTGGCAAGTACAACTTTGCTAATTTTTCATTTACTTTTGTAGGTGAAATAAATCTGATATCGTCTCCAATTTTCCTAAATACATCATTAAGCTTAACATCTTTATAATGCACCTGAAGATTATTTTTTGCTCTAGTCAAAGCGACATAAAGCGCTCTTTTTTGTTCTTCATTGTTTAATTCAAACTTATCTAACATTATTACTACATTGTCAAATTCACGACCTTTTGATTTATGAATTGTGGAAACATAATAAGCATTATCATTAGTACTTACAAAATCCTCTAATTTAGACTCCTTTAAATGTATTAAGAGATCTGATATATACATTACTTTTCCAGATGTTTCTTCAAAGTCGCTAATCATCCTTCTTATAGTATCTAAATTATCACTAGCACTGAATTTGCTAAATAAAGATCGTTTAGCATTAATCCATTGTATTTTATCGATAATATGCATTTCCTCATCAAAATGTAATTTATCTAAAAAATATCTAATTTCATTTAAGTTAATAGGATTTATATTGTCATATGCTTGAATTAATTTTACATTCAAATTCTTTTCTGTTAGTAATCCTACAACTTGTAAAGCTTCAAAATTTGTATTAGTCAAAATGCAGGTATTTCCACTCCAAGAAGTTTTCAAAATTGACTCAATAACATTGGTAATCATATTATCAGATTGATTATAATGACACGCAAAAATCTCACCAGCCTCTTTTCTTACCGGTAATATTGGTGTATTCTTCATTCTGTTTTGGATTATTGAAGCAAAGCCATTAGATAAATTAATTAAATTAGATTTACTTCTATAATTTTCAACAAGTTCATACAGTTTTGCATCAGTTGCATTCAATATCTTTTTCATATACTCTGAACTTGATCCTCTGAAACCATATATATTTTGATCATCATCACCAACAGCAATAACTCTCATATTTTCATTTTGTTTAACCATTGATCTTATAAAGTTAAATTCATTTTTATCCATATCTTGAGCTTCATCTATAACCATAACTGTTTTAGTTATTCTTGAATGTTCAATTTCATCATTCAAGATCATTTCAGCAGTTTCAGCTACAATACTATCTGATCGATTAACATCTCCAACTTTCCCTTGTAAATCAAAGCAGTATGAATGAAATGTTTTAATATCAATATAATTTGCTGCTGCTCCAATTAAGTCCTTAAGTCTTTTCTTAAACTCAATTGCAGATGCTCTTGAAAACGTCAACATTAACAGCTGCTCATGTTTAACATCTTCTAATAAAAGTAAAGATGCCAACTTATGAACTAAAATTCTTGTTTTTCCACTACCTGGTCCTGCTGCTACTACAATATACTTAGTTTCATTGTCTTTAATAATAGATAACTGTGATGTTGACAATGATCCAAATAATTCCTCAAATTTTTTAGGTGTAATATTCTTCTTCAACATATCTTTTTTATCATCCTTAAAGTATTTACTTAAGAATGCTTTATACTCTAATTGAAAATAATCATCTACAAATTTTAAAGCACCTAAATAATCGCTAATCATTTTTTTAGCATATTCTCCTACTATATGAATTTGATGTCCTTTTTGTTTATAGTAAGTATCAAGTGTTTTATAATCATCGATTTTATATTTTATTCTATTATCTAACTCTAATCTCTGGATATTTAAGCGATTGTAAATTACTAAGAAACCACCTTCTATTTTTAAAGCACCTATCCTTGAAAGATAAAAAAGCGATTCTTCAACTGCCTTCAATGTTATTTCTGTTCCCATTAATTGATTGCTATAATTAAATTCATCTTTAAGTTCATTTACAGAAAATTCAACAGCAAAATTACTGTCATTACTTGAGTTCTTTTCATATAAAAAATTAAGAATAAAATCAGATACATTAATTCTATTATTATATAAAGTATTAAGATTATCATGTTCCTTTTTAAATACAACTCTTATATGATTTCGATCACCTTTTGAAGTGTCTTTTTTAATCCAGCCTTTTATTTCCCAGAAATTAAGTAAAGTAATAATCTTATCTGTAGTAACTTTTTTTAATCCTTCTTTATCTGCACTTTCATTTAAAGCCTTAATATTGTAAACACCATCTTCAACTATATTGTTAATCAAAAATATCTCAAGCTCTTTAAACCACTTAAGTAAATTAGACGACTTTTGTTGACTACTTTCATCATTTAAGAACGCTGATAAGTCTTTATCATCAGCTAATATTCCCTCTTCTCTCAATAAAGAAATAATTCTGATAGTATTTCTAATGTCTATTCCCAAAAGATCACTTATATAATCAACTCTTGTCTCGTTTTCCGCAGATTTTCTACTCTTACTTTTTATCAACATAGAAATCATATTAACAGCTATCTCTTTATCTTCTTCAGCTATTTTTTTTGAAGCTCTAATAATAGTTTGTGCATCCATAACACTTTTAGATAAAATACTATCCGCATAAATACGTGGTGAATTTTGTCCACGCTTAATATAACCTGATTGCTCAAGAGCTGTTATTGCAGTTTTTACTCTTGTCTCCAAATCATAAATATTATCGTCCCATCCAGCTTTTCTTGCTATTTCAAGGGCTGATTGTGTTATATTTTTTCTAGTTCTAGTAATATCTTTTATAGCTTTCCAGATCTGTCCGATTTCACTAATACTTAGCTTTGTTTGATTTAATAGATTAAAATGCGCATTAAGATCATTATCATCATATAAAATGAAACATTCAGCATCAATTGTTTGATCTCTTCCCGCTCTGCCAGCTTCTTGAACATAATTTTCTAAGGAATTCGAAATTTGATAATGTATAACTAAACCAACATCAGATTTATCTACTCCCATACCAAATGCAGAAGTTGCAACCATAATATCAATATTACCAAGTATGAACTGCTCCTGATTCTTGTTTTTCTGTTGTTTATCCATCTTACCATGATAAGAAGCAGCATTATAACCATCGCTTTTAAGTCTATCCGCAATCTCTTCAGTTAATTTAGTCTTAGATGCATAAACAATAGTTGGAGTTTGCTTCTCTTCTATAAGCAGTCTTAATCTATCATACTTATCCGATTTAGCACATTCTATTACTTTATAGGATAGATTTTTCCTCGAAATACTCGCTGAAAAAAACTCCATCTCAACACCTATATAATCTTTAAAATAAGCCATTATATCATCTACTACACTTTGTTTTGCTGTTGCAGTAAAACAAGAAACTGGTATCATTTTTTCTAAATTTTTAGCTTTATATAACTTATTTATGAATTCACCAATATACAAGTAATCAACTCTAAAATCCTGACCCCATGCAGAAAAACAATGAGCTTCATCAATAACAAATCTCTCAATTTTTCTTGATAACAATAACCTTTCCATTGATTTTGATCTCAATGATTCAGGAGAAATATACAGAAGTTTTGCTTCACCATTTTCAACTCTTTTAATAGTTTCTGATCTTTCTATTGGATCAAGCAATCCATTAATTGCAACTGCACATGTAATACCCTTTGATTCCAAATTATCTACTTGGTCTTTCATTAGTGATTGAAGTGGAGATATGATTACTGTAAGTCCACCTGATGCTTTCCCTGACATAAGTGCAGGAACTTGAAAAGTAATTGACTTACCACCGCCAGTTGGAAATATAGCTAAAAGTGATTTTCCTTCCATTGCTGCCGTAGCCGCTTCTTTTTGCAATTCTTTCCCATCAAAAGATCTAAAATTATCATAACCAAAGTAATGACGTAACCCTTGTGTTGGATCTAATTGTGAACGACAATATGAACAACCCATATCACATGGCTTACTTCTTAAAACAGATATTACATTTTCCACTTTTGGATACTTCATAAGAACCCATTTTGGTGTAACTGATGCATCATCTCTAGAATTAATCACTGACAATGCATATGCTAATTCAATAGAATTATTCTCGATTAAGTTTGTTAAATTTACATTTTCACAAATTCTTTCTTTAAATACACTATTTATTAGTTTTATTATATTTTTTTCTTTTCTCTCAGTTTTCCAAAAAATTAGCTTAGATTTCTGTAATTTTTCATCTACGTACTTGAAAAAGCCTTTAAATTCATCTGTATCTTTTAACAAAATACTAAAGATATCCTTCATATTCTGCGATAATTTTTTATAAGCATTTATTTCATCATAGAAAAGTTCCCTTGCCTTAATAGAGTCATTAACAGGGTTATTTAACTGTTCTGTAAGTAGCTTGTCATCTTTCACTAACTTGTGATATGGATTCTTAGCGAACAGTAAAGGAGATAAATACAAAGTATCAATTATATCTTTACTATCCAAACTAGTATCTGACTTTCTTATATAGACTAAGTCATGATTCAATATATTATGACCACATATATATTCGGCATCCTCTACAAACGGAAAAAATTCATCCTTTTTACCTGTATGCACATTCCCACCAAATTCGTCTACAGCACCAAAGTCAACAATTTTCCTACTATCGATATTCACTTCTGTATCAATAAATACTATCTTCATAATATCAACCTCTAATATCTTTTTCTGTATCAACAACAGTCAATAGTTTCATCATAACACTTACTATAATCCATACATCTAATCATTCACGCATAATTAAACGAATCATTTTCAATATATGTTCCGATAGTTATTCTTTAACTACATATTATTTATGTATTTTATATTATAATAACATAAATAAAAGTTTTTAATAGGGTTAAAAGTCATATTTATAAATATTCATTGATTTTCACAAACATTACACTTAATTGCCATAAATTCGTCACACTTGCCCCTT
>JAMOQH010000035.1 GCA_027064085.1 bacterium
ACTTATCTTGTTTTTCTAAATATTCTTCACAAGAAATCGTATTACCTCTTATTTCGTAATCTGATTTTAAAAAACTAAATTTTTTATTTATAGCTTTTTCACAAAATTCGTCACAATTTAAATTATATTCTACTCCAAAAACAGCTTTATTATTCTCTATAAATGGTAATAATAAATCAGATTCATTATAATAAAAAGCTTGCTCATTTATTGCAAAGTCGAAATAATTCACTAAATCTTTAACCTGTTCTAAATCATTTTTTAATCCAATAGCTAGTCCTCTCTTATGAGCTTCATTAGTAAGCCAAATATTATATTTTATTTGGTCTTCATAACTTAAATTTAAACCTGTATCATTACTATAGGCATCTACATTATCTGCTTCAACTCCATCAAATTTCTTTTTTACAGCTAAATCAAGCCGTTTTTCAATAATATGTTTAAATTCTTCATAGTTAGATATATCTAACCATCTTTCATCGGGCCAGTCGTTCATAACTTTACCAAGTACTTCTTTTGGGAATTCATCGGCATCATCGCGATATTCTTCCCAACTACCAGCTGAAAAGTATCCAATTACTTTGATGTTTTTACTATGTAAATCATCAATTAATTTTTGGGGAGTTTCAACTAAATCAACATCATACATTTCTACACTATAATCAGGAATAACTTCTCCTGCTAATTGCCACTTCCATGTAGTACCTGGTTTTGGTAAATACCACATTGTATTTTGTGATGGTTGATTTGTCGCAAAATATTCCATATACACTCTATTTATTATTACAACAGCTTGCTCTATAGTAGTTGCTTTCTTTGGATGAAAGTTAACACCATCACCTTTCATAATATCATTTTCATATACATAATCAACACCACTTACCGCCCATGACGATACATCATCTTTATCTTTTATAGTTAAAACACCGTCATCTTGAAAAAACGTTTCGTTCGGTGAATAGATGGAATTTGCGAGATTAAGAATAACAACACTGATTTGTTCTCTTGTAATAGGATCATCTGGACAAAATTTACCTCCTCCTATTCCATTTATAAAACCTAGATTATAAGCTATTCTAACTGAAGTATCAATTGTATCCGTAAAAGTATTATTTGAAGCAGGTACAGGATTCTCTTTGCTTAAAGTCATGTACAAATTAACGAGAAGATTTGTAAATTCCTTTCTTGTAATATTTCTACTGCAATCTTCTAAAAGAGACGAACCTAAAATAAGTCCGTTAGCCTCAGCATTAACGAAATCTTCATATGCCCAATTACTAACATTATTATAATGTCGATTATAAATCTCATCTTTAGTAGTTACAGAAGATGTAAAATTACTTAATAAAAACATTAAACCAACAATCAAACATACAATTTTTTTCTTCATAAATAACCCTCCTCGTAAATGGTTAGCCATAACTGCTATAAGTAAAGAATAAAATTGAATTTTACCTTTCGACTACTTTTTTCTATTTTTACTTTACATCAATTCTTCAATATGTTAATATTAATAAGTCGAGCCGAAGTGGCGGAACTGGCAGACGCGTCGGACTCAAAATCCGAAGCCCTTAAAAGCGTGTGGGTTCGAGTCCCACCTTCGGCACCATATTAAACTTCAACATTTGTTGGAGTTTTTTTTATCCTTAAAAATCTATTTATTACCAAAATTAAAACTCCGATTATTAAAAATAAAATGTTAATAGAATAATTGTCAGCAATATATCCAAATAGTGGCGCTATAATAATTACAATAAATGATCGTATTTGACTATCTACAGACAACACTGTAGCTCTTTGAGATTTTTCCATATTGTCACCACATACATCAACAAATATTGGTCTTCTAGCATCTTTTAAAATATATATAACGAAAAATACTATAATTACAAATAACATCGAGTTCATTCTAATTCCAGTAAAAATAACAAGACATAAAATTCCCATTAAATCAAAAGATAACTCCATCAATTTACTTGAATTTATTCTATTTGTTACTCTATAAACATTCTTTGATGCAAATGAACTAAATATATAGAAAACACCATAAATTATACCTAAATATATTTTTAATTTAGTATCTTTAATATCTTGACTACCACCTATAAATGAGCCAACTATAATTACTTTTAAGATCGGTTGAATATAATCTTTTATTGACTTAAAAACAGCATCATATAATGATGAACTAACTAAAATTACTTTTAATTTTTTATTTTCATTTATCTGTTTTATGCTTTTTTTACTATCTTTTAATAATTCAGACCATTTAAACTCAGTTTTTATACTTTCATTTAAATAATCTGGATAAGACCAAATAAGAAGGAAATCCAAAATATAAGGTATAATACATATTAAAAAGATCCATCGTAAACTTGGAATATTAAAAATAAAAATAATAGAAGCAAATGCAGAAATAGAAGATCCAATTAATGAAAAAGATCTTGTTCTTCCATATACATATGTTTTATATTGAAACCAGTTTTTCTTTTCAAGATACGAGTATATCATTGCTTTATGTGTTCCAGATCTAAAAGCATCACCAAGACCATAAAATACAAAAGCAAATGATACAATGTATATATTGAAAGAAAAAAAGAACAATACAAAAGAAATAATATAGAAAATAAAACAAATCATTAATTCTTTTTTCTTGCCATAATTATCCGCAATAATACCAGATGGTATTTCAAAAATATATGTAATTATTTCACGTATTGAGTATAATATCCCAATAGTAAAAAGCGAATAGTTTAACCCTAATAAAAAAACAATTAAATACGGCTCAAAAAATCTTAAATTTTTGAGTAAACCATAAAATGAAAATTTCCATATCAGTTTATCTTTTTTTATTAAAACATAATCTTCATTCATTTAATCTACCAACTTTCAGCTAAAACAAATCCATTTCAGTATTAGTTTTAGAAATAATTCCAATTTTCGTTTCACATTTAAAAATACTTTTTAATAATTTTTCTATATCATTCATTGCATTATTAACAGATTGTTCATTAATTCCAATGAATCCATCAATTGGAAAAAATATATTTCTACTCGTTTTATCTATTTTACCTCTACTGCTTTGCCTCCATATCCAACGTCTTGTTCTAATAACTTCATCATCTGAATACACAAGTTCTCCTTTTTTAAGAACCTCTTTTTTATCAGAACCCAAAGGAGTAAATTCATCTAAATCTTTAGAAAATCTAACATGAATATTACCAACTAATTGCTGAATCTCACACGATTGAAATCACGTGGTTCTAACTTCATTAAGTTTCTCAAATACTCTCACTTAATTAAAACCATTAAGTTACAACATATATGAACTCGCTTAAATACCATTAGAATTTCACTACCAAGTATTCTTTTGAATACATTAGCGATAGTTTAAGGCTCAATTCAAAACCTTTTTTGTTATTTTTTTATTGTTTATTGTTTATTGTTTTTATTTATTGTTTCTATATTCCAAAACTGCTTATTAATTTATGTTTTCTTTTTTTTAAGTTTTCTAATCTTTCTATTTCTTTTTTGTGTAATTTGTTAAAGTTTTCAAATTCTT
>JAMOQH010000036.1 GCA_027064085.1 bacterium
CACGCCACTCATTATACACCATAAGAGGAGGTTATTATAGAGTAGCTAAATAATAGAGAAATGTTTTGTAACCCGAGTATTAGAGGGAAAAGCGAGTAGTCCTTAATCGATCTGCAAACTGATTTACAAACTACTACACTTTATCCCAAAACTGTTAACCAAAATTCTATTTAATGCAGAATGATGCAAATAGAATTTATTCTAGGAGTTTAATTATGAAAAAAATTTTAATGATAAGTACATTTCTTTTGATAATAACAATTTCTCAATTATTTGCTGATTGTGAAATGATGGGAATGATCGCGAAAAAGGGACATTACATTTCTTGGTTAGGTTCAAAAAGTGGCGATTTGAATGATCCAGGTGATTTCTTTCAGTTTTTACGCAACCATTCCAATACTTCTGAACCAAATGATGACGGTTATGGAGTAATCTATTATCCTGAAAATGGTGATTTTTTCTTTGAAGAAGCAAACTACTTTCACGTGGATAACCAAGCTTGGTATAAAACTAGTCGTGATTCAATTGGTGTGTGGCATTATCCTGACTATCCATTTGATGGATGGTCTTGGTATGATGATTCAAACTCACACTGGCAATGGGGTTCAAACTATGAACCATTAGATGAAATTATTGAACCTACAATAATGGATAATGACACTAAAGCATCAATTGTTCTTGGACACGACAGACAAGGCACAGGTGGTAAAGGTAATCACCCATTTAGACTAACTGTAAATGGCACTGATTATACTTTTGAACATAACGGTAATGTGGGAAATCTTAAAGATGATTTTTTCTTTGGTGCAGAAGCTTTATACAGTGATTGGTTCAACGATTATGAATCAAATTGGGACGGTAGTTCTTCTAGTTATTCTGATTGGATCGATAGCGAGTTATATTTTCACTATTTAATTGCCAATATCGAATATGTTTATAATGGCGATGTTATCAAAGGTATTTATAATGCTTTAGATAATATTGGTATTCTTGGTACAGATACATCAGCAAACTTTATTCTTTCCGATGGTGTTAATGTCTATGCTTATAAAGCGACAAATGGAAATGATTATAATTTGTCTTTTCAAGATCTTGGTTCTTTTTGGGGGATTACCTCAGAAGATGATCTCGGTAATGAAATTCCTATATATAATTTGGCAATTTTTACTCCTTATGGTAATCCTGAAATTATTTATTTGAATAATTTTACGTGCGACCCATTCTTTTCAGGTACAGTTACAAATGCTACTTGGGACAATCTTACATATATAACAGGTAACGTTACTGTACCAGCTAATGTTACTCTTAATATTGATTGCCCAGTCAATTTTTTAACTAATTCTGATTTTACAGTAAATGGTAACGTTAATCTGCAAGATGATGCCAGTTTTAACCTTAACCACGCAACTTCTGTATATGTTGAATCCGGAGGTGAATTCTTTCTTGATTGGGGTTCCACAGTGAAAGGTACAACACCAACCACCTACGAAGCTACCCCTCCTGGACATCAGGTTGGAGGTGAAGCTGCAATCCACGGTGACCGCATTATCGCCCAAAACGGCGGGATTATAACAACAAAAACAGAAACACAGTATAATTCTAATCCTGGTCCAGAAATCACTATTGAAGCATCACCCAATGGCGGTTGGGATGGAATATTTATTGAAACACCTAATAACAATGATGAATATTGGTTTGTAAATTGTGATATATCTGGTATCCAAAATCTTTCTATTGATGATTTGGGCTTAGGTAGACGATCTACAGCTTATTTAAACTTACACCAAACGGATTTTCACGATGCGGGACAAATCGTAGTTCGTGATGATCACCATTTAACTATGCACGGTAACGTAAATGCTGAAGAATATTGCTATATTCAGAGTACACCAGCTTATCCCATTTATGCTTATGGAGGTTCCGTTGATTTGAACTATGTTCATATCGGAGGTCTCACTTCTGGTGATAATCTGGAAAATGGCGGTGGTGTTTCTCTTTATGATTCATCTATAAATACATCAATAATCGAGAACTGCAATATCCTTCATAATAACGGTGACGGTTTAAGGATTAACGGTGTTGCGATTGATGAATTCAAAAATAACAACATTGAAAATAATACTCGTTTTGGTATGTTATGCTATGAGGGATCAATGTTTAATAATGAATATTTTATTGCTAATACATTACGCAATAACGGCTATGCAGAATATGCAGGTTGGGAAGATACTTTTCAAATGAACGATTCAAATGCGGATATTTTTATTGATGATAATAACTATGGTTCCAGTTTTGATCAATATCTGTTAATCAACATAAATTGGAATGGTTCCACTCCTGTTGATATCAGTGGAACAAATTTAACTCCAAATGATCTTCCACACCTTTCACCATCTGACCCTAACGCTTGGATTTTCGGTGGAGGTAGTATTTCTATCCAAAAAGAAATGCTCTATACTGCTTCAAGTGATATGGGAAATGAGGATTACGTTACTGCCGAACAAACTCTTCAGCAGATTATTTCTAATTACTCCTTAACTAATGAAGCTGGAATTGCAGTTTATTACCTTTATCATCTGGAAAATCTTACAGATCAGGATTTTACAAGTTTAATAAGCTATCTTGATAATCTTAATGCACCAGCTGGTTCATCTTTGGAATCTGCAATTAAGAAAATTATCACCAAATGTTTTATTAAAGATAAGGAATATCTTATTGCTATTGATCGACTCGAGACTGTTATTAACAATTCCCAAACACAAGATGAAATAATTGCAGCTATGATTGATCAGGGATATTGCTATATGGAACTTACTGAAGCCGGTGAAAGAGGATTACCAGCAAGATGTTCAGTGAAAACTGCAAATCTTGATGAATATCAGACAACAGTCAGAGAACTGGAAACTCAATTCTCTTTTTACCCACAAGAGCAGGAAGATGAAACATCATCAGTTAACAAAGATATATTAGTATCCTCAAACTATCCTAACCCTTTCAATCCAACCACAACTATCAATTTTAACTTACCATCTGAATCTAATGTCTCAGTTGAAGTTTATAATGTGAAGGGGCAGAAAGTAAAAACTCTCGTAAATCATAAAATGATTGCGGGTAACAACAGTGTTGTTTGGAATGGTAATGATAGTAATGGTAACAAAGTTTCTTCTGGTATTTACTTCTACAAAGTAAGTACTGATCAGACATCAGTAATGAAGAAAATTATGCTCCTGAAGTAGTAACGTTATCTCAGGCGAGAAATAAAATTCTCGCCTGGGAATTTTAATTATAATATTTAATGGTGGTTTTATGAAATACATTCTTATCATTTTTCTTTTTACATTTATCATTTTTCATTCTTCAATCGCAGAAGCGATTGAAGTAGGTGGTCATCTAACAGAAGATACTATCTGGAGTCCGGGAAACAATCCCTACCTTGTGACAGAAAATCTTTACGTAGATTCTGGTGTAACACTAACAATTCTACCAGGTACAGAGATAAGAATAAATG
>JAMOQH010000037.1 GCA_027064085.1 bacterium
TTTGATGATATTATTATTAATGAACATATAATTAAACGTGGACTTGCTATTGCAGAAGTGTTTGATAAAACAATTGAGTGGAATAGTAGAATGGTTCTTCAAGATCCAAATTATGATGAATATGAACATATGAAATCAATAGCATTATCATTATATGCATTAAATATTTTAGAAGCAGTATTTTTTAAATCATCATTTGTAACTACATTTGCCTTTGCAGAAAATCATATAATGGAAAGCTCAGCAAAGGCAATAACAAAAATATCTATGGATGAAATTATGCATTATCAAATGACAGTGTATATAATTAAACGTCTTAAAGAGCAACAAGAATGGACAGCAGCATTTGCAGAAATCGAAAATGAAGCAATAGCTATGTATCAACAAGCATATGAAACTGATTTAGAATGGATTGATTATTGTTATCCTAAAGATAAACATATTCAACTTCTTGGAGTAAGCAATTCAATTTTAAAACAATATGTACAATACAATATGTATAATGTAATGACAAATGTTAAATTACCAAATATTGTTAAACGTGTAAAAAATCCTTGTATATGGATAGATAAATATTCAAATTTATCAAATGTACAAGTAGCAATGAAAGAAACAGATAGTGCAAATTATTTATTAGGTAAACTTGATACTGAAATAACTAGTGCTGATTACGAATCTTTTCTTTTATAATTTAATAAAAAAAGTATATGATGACTGAATTTGAAATAAGAAAAAAAATAGAACGATATCGTGTATCAGATGCACCTATGCACATTAAGGACGCTGCTATAAAAAAATTAGAAGCCAAACTACATACAAGTAATGAAGTAGCTCGTCAGCAATATGCTGATGCTGCTCCTGACTTGTCAGATATACAACAAGATTAAGGAGAACATATGAAATTTAAAAAATTCAAAAAAACAATCAGAAAATTAGAAGCAGAATTACCAGATGATGTAAACAATAAATTATCAAAAAAAGTTTTAAAAGAAGTTCCAAAAAAAGATAGAAATATGTTTATTGAAGCAACTTTTGATATAGTTAATTTAATAAAATTTATATATGGAAATGAAGAAAATGAAGACAATATTAATATTGACGATGAATTACAAGATGAATTTTTAAGCTTAAGCATAGAGGTATGCCCAGAATGTAAAAAAATGACTATTAAGAAATAGTTTATTTTTATTAAATAAAAAGAAATAAAAAATGAAAATTTTAGAAGAAGAAATATAATGGATTATTTATCTATTCATTTTATGATATATTTAGGAAGATGGATTTTATCATCTTTCGTAATGATGGCTCCATTGTATTTATTAGTTAAATATAAATGTTGTATTGGATCCAAGTATTCAGAGTATATACATTTATTATTAGTACAAATAATTGGATCCATTATATTCTATAGAATAGACTATTATATTTTTAAAGGAAATTAATGAATAAAATATTAAATACATTGTTAATAACAGTATTGGCTACAGCAGCAGGAATGGCAGTGACGCATCATACAGATTATGCTATTCTTGGAATTATTGCATATTTAAGTATGTTACAGTTTAAATACGAGGATAAATAAAATGAAATTAAAAAAAATAGTTAAATATATAAATGAAAAAATTGATGATCAATTTTATTTAAAAATTACAAAAAAAGGTAATATTAAAGTTTATTCAAATAAAGTAGCAGCTATGAAAATAAAACCTACATCTAAAAATAATTCTTATGATTCTTTTGATATGATGACGTTAATGTTTATGATAGAATCAAAATTAACACAAAATAAATAAATAAAGGTAAAATATGAGTAAACCGTTAGTAGATATAATGAATTTAAATCTTACCAGATATGGCAAAAATTTTGATTTAGAAAAATTTAAAAAAACATTTTATGAAGAAGTAGATGAAATGTTTGAAGGTATCAAGAATAATGATATAAATGAAGCTATAGATGGAGCCAATGATGCTATTGTAGTTTTAGGTGGTTTCATTACACAACATGGATATAATCCAGAACTAACTCTTAAACAAGTTGTAAAAGAAATTAAATCACGAAATCAATCTAAAAAACAGTACAATAGATGGAAAGAAGATCCAAAACTACAAGATGTAGAAAAATGGGAAAAAGATAAAACACAAGATCCGACTACATTATATAAAGCAGATTTTAGTACTTGTAAAATAAGAAAATAACTTAATAATTTTCTTAAAAAAACAAGAATTATTATAGTATAATAAATTTTAATAAGTCTTACTTTTATGTAACTTCGGGAGACTATAAAATCCGTAAGACCGCAGTTGGGCATCTGAGGAAAAAGCCAACGAAACCAAGAAGCCTACTATAACACGCCTTTAAAAATAAAGCACGAAGTTAGAGGAATTTAAAATTTTTGGGAGTAGGTCGATAAATAAAATTAAAAATTTTAAATAATTAAACATACTCTGGCAGGTAGCTCAATGGTTAGAGCCAGTCGCTCATAACGACTTAATCAGAGTTCGATTCTCTGTCTGCCAACCATAAAAAAATAATCATAAAAAAAAATCAATACAAGGAGATATATGGAATTTATAATAATAGGAATAGTTACATTTTTTAATTTAGCAATATTGTTAAAAAAATATCAAACAGAAAGATATGTTGATATGCTTTTAGATATTTTAGCTTTCATTATATTAAGTAAAATTTTTGGAGGAACATTAGGTGGAATGATGATAGCAATGATTGGATCTATGCTACTTAGTTTATACTTATTGTTTGCAATAAAGAAATCAAATGTCAGAACAATTTAATACAATAAAAATATTTATTTTAATAGCTTTTACTTTAATAATATTATTTATAAGTTGGTATTTGCTTATTGCAGTAGCAGCCATTTTAGTCATATATTATATATCAAAACTATTAACAACAATCAATAATCTTACAAAGGAGGCAGAACATGAGTAATAAATTATTACAAGAAGATTTAAACAAATTAAACAAAAAACTTGATGAATCAATAAAAAAAGCTGATATTAAAATAGAAAAAATTGTTAAAACGAGCAAATAATGAAAAAAGATGAAGAATTTTTTAAAAACATTGAAACATTAGGTATGAAATTTTTTCATAAATTAGGAATCTTAATCGACAACCTAACTAAGAAATATTCTTAGATAGGTGTCACGATATCATCAGGAGTTAAATCATCTATAATTTGAAACATTGATGGTGTGGCTATATTATTCATAAAACCATGGGTTGCAACATCATATGGACTTCTATACATTAAACCAAAATCTTTAGTAAATGCAAATGAATCAGTAGGATTTGGAGCATCAAGAAATAATCCCACTGCCATTATGGAGAGCGGATCTTCTTGCATTCTAGTTACTAAGTTTTTATTAGCTCCTAGAGTGTATTGCATGAACCATTCTAATCCATTAACTTCTAATGATTGCAATAATGGTGGTAAATTTCTATTATAATTTACAAAGGCTTCTGTAACTATTTTTATAGCTTGTTTTTCTGACATGTTTTGTTCTTCAATTAAAAATCTAAACAACTCTGCTCTAGCAACAAAATCACTATATATCATAGCTTCATGCAAGAAATCAAACATTTTTGTTCCTTCTAACATATAAATAGTAGATAAACCATCTTTAATTATTTGTGGAGTCTTATCAATTATTTTTTTAACAGTATCGCTTTGTTCTGCTATTTTTTCTAATTTAGAAGCAGCTAATAAATCCTTATCAGAAACATCACTCATAATTGACGTGAATAATCCTGCTTCAAACAAAGGATGAACTGATGAATCCTTCATAAGCGTTTTTAAAACTTTTATACGCTTAATAGTTTTTTCTTTTTCTTTTTTATCTAATTTATTTATTTTTATTAATAAATTTAATTTATCTAATTCAGACTTTCTATTTCGATAAGATTTAGTTTCTTTTAACATATGCAACTGACCAGCTGCAGTATGCCAAGGAGTTTGTCCATATACAGAAGACCAATTTAAATTTGATAAAACATTATTTTTAAATACACTAGGAGTTCTTATAACAATATCCATTTTTTCTAAACTTACAACATCTTTCCAGATAGTACTAGCTATTTCTAGCCCTGTACGTATAGTTTTTGTTATTTTGTTAGTATCTAATATTTTTTCTACTGTTTTGCCTGTAAAAGGTATATTTAAATTAAGAATACTAGGAACTCTATTTCCTACATACATTGAAGCGATATCTCTTCGTACTGCAATATATCTTTCTCCTTTTTTCTTTTTAAAAATTTGTTTTTTTATTGAAAATGGAAGATTATTATATAATTCTTTTGAACAATTTTCTTCAGTTTGACCATCAGTTTTTGCGTCAGGACCAATTTCTATATATCCACTATTGAATTTATCTTTTCGTTTATAATTTTTAGCATCTTTTAACATAACTGCATATACTTTTGCATTTATTTTAGCAGATTTCTTTTTTTCATCAATTTCAGCAATCATTTTACCAAGAAGAATTGGAGCCTTATTATCTTGTAAAGTATTTTTAGCATATTCATCATTATCAAAACTTACTCCATATGTAGGTTTTCCTTCCCAATTAGTAACACGAATATAACCATCAATATTTGGTTCAACAACATTATTCATCTGTCTTTCTATTTCTTTTTCTAACTTTGTTTCCAATACTGAATTATATGCTTCTTCATAATAATTACCTAAGTTCTTACGTAGTGTAATAATATTATGCAATCTTTTACTATCATTAATTTTAGCAAAAGCTTGTTTCTTAAAGGTATTAGTATTTTTGTTTTTATTTACATAATATGCTATACCTTCAACTGCTGTTAATCCTGCTTTTTTATATCCATTTTCTTTCATTTCTTTTTCTACATCTTTAGTATCAAATCCAATACGAACATCAACACCTTCTTCATCTGTATCTTTTATATCACCTTTAAAAGGATAGACTCTGGATCCACTTGTTTCAGCATATCTAACTGCTTCTCTTACATATGTATTATGTATAGCCATTACTGACTCTAAGCCCTCTTTATCCATAGAAGCTATCTTTGTCTTATCTTTTGCATTAAAATGCGTAAGAGCCTTTAAAGTGGACAATCTATTAACTGCTTGCATTGTTCTTTTAAATTGTTTAGCATTCATTCTTAAAGTTTTAAATTTTTCAGGAAGATTATGCATGCTAACTATTTCATAAGCTGATTTAGATACAGAGGAACCACTTTTACCTGTAGCCAATTTATATCCTAATCCATTTGCTTGACTTTTATAGTAATTTCTTATTTTTTCACTTTTTATTTCTTTATCTATATTTTTATATTCAGCTTTTATTGCTTCTTCTAAAGTATTATCATCTGTAAGCATTTTTATTATTTCATCAGAACTATAACTCATTAACAAAGATTGCAAATCAGTTCTAATAACAACCTTAGTAAGAAGCAATTGTTCTTTTCTGCTTTTTAAATTATCACTAAAAGATGATTTGATTGTGGATCCAACATTAACTATTAAATCTTGTCTGTCTCCATCAAGTTTTTGAGTAATAAGAGATAACTTTTCAAGTTTAGTTGTTAATTCATCATCTTTCTTAATATAATTAATGAGTCTATTAAAAGTGTTTTCTGGAGCAATTAACCAACCAAGATTCATAAAACTATCTAAACTTTTACTTAGTTCTGTTAATGTAGCATTTATAATTCTTTTCTTTTCTGTACTTTGAAAAGGATTTATTATATTTAATATATTTTTGGTTACTTCAACTGTTTGTCCAAAAACATTATCTTTGTTAGCTAAAATAAACTTATCAGTATATTTATCTATTGAGCTTAAAACACCAGCTATTGCTTTAACAGCAGTTCTATTTGCTATTTTTTTACCTTCACTTAGTTTACGTACTGACTTTCTATATAAAGTTTCATTTTTAATTGTAAGACTATTGTGCTCCCATAATTTACTAACATATTCTTGAAGAGCTTCATTCCCATCTAAGCCATCTTGTGTAACAATATTTTTAATTGAATCAATTAACTTATATACATAATGAATAAGATGTGAAAAAAAACTACTATTTTTAGGTAAACCTTTAATTTCAGACTTCATAGAAATAGTTTTTAACACTTCAATAACAGTTTCTTCTGTGGATCCTAAGGCTATAAATTCAGCTAATGCATTATTTCCAAGAAACATTTGATCATATAATTTTTTAGCATGTTCTTTAGTTGTATATTTAGATAATTTTTCTATAGTTATTTCTTCAGAAGCTTTTTCATATAAATTACTTAATTTAGTTATCGTATCAGATACTTTTCCTTTTTTATACTGTCTTGCAAATTCTACAGATAAATGTATCAATTCATGCATATATACTTTTTGTGCAGCATTTTCACTATTGGCAGTTGTATTTGTTAGATCCAATTTTAAAAAAGATTTATCTTTTCCTATTTTTGCAACACCAGCATTTTTTTTAGCATTATTTGCTATATATACTTTAAACTCATTAAATATAGGAGTTGTACTATCTGTAATTTTACCTAATAAATCTCTGAGATATTTAGTATGTTCATTATCTATTCCATCATTTTCAACTAATGTTTCAAAGATATCCTTAATTTTATTTGGATCATTCCAAACTTCATCTGTAATTTCTTCATAATTACCTCTACTTAGTGTATTTAATTTTCCATCAGAATAAAAAACTATTTCAGATTCAACTGGTAAAACTATGTCATATTCAAGTTCTTTTTTTTGTGCTTTTACATAATTATTAATATTCTCCATAAAAGGAATAGAAACTGTAGCTCCTGTTTTTGTTTTATTGCTTATACTATTATTTTTTTTGAATGTATATTTTTCTCCATTATCTAATGTAATTATAGTAGAGTCTTCATTTGATTTTAAATCAACAACAGTATGTATGGTTGGTTCATTGGATCCATCATGATAAACTTCAACCATTCCTTTATTATTATGAATTAAAGCTGCATATTTAAAACTATCTTCTTCATTTTTATTTTGAAGCATATCTCTCAATATTATACTTCTTGTTAATTCATCATTAACAATTTCTTCACGCATCCCAGCTTCCATATACTTTTGTTTTATATCATTAAAAGTATTTATCTTATTTTTTATATTACATTTTGTACTCATTTAACAATCCTTAACCATGTTTGCTATATCTTCTAATAGCATATTTGCTGTTTTTATATTTGCTTTTTCTGTGTTAGTCATAACTTTATCTAATTGTATCATTACTTCACTTGATATACTTCCTTCATTAAATTCAATATTAAAATTTTTAAATATTTTATTTAATATATTTTTTATTATAAGATAAAATTTATTTCCTAACTTATGTCCACTATCACTTTGTATCTTATTGAGTTCAGTTAATAAAGTTTTATTGCTAATCATTTCTGCTACAAATTCATGTAAATCTTGTCTCCAATAATTATTTGCCATACTGCTGTTGTCAGTGTATTTAGTTAGAGCTTCATTATATAATGCTTTTAATGGTTCTAACTCTTTTTCACTAGCAGAGCTTAACCAGTCGTCTATCAATCCATGAATCATTTCGTGTAATAAAGTTGCATTAAATGCTTCTTTTTTAGATAACTTTTCTGTACTTTTATTCATTGCTTCTCGTATTTTAATTAAATTAAAATAATCAGAATTTGATTTATTCATTTCAATTAATAATTTATCTATAAACTTTAATTCATTATTTAAGTTTTTAATATAATCTTTATCTGTATCATTGCTTTCTGTTTTTTTAATTATATTTTCTATTCTTTCTTTATTTTCTGATAAAGCCTTTTCTACTCTTTCTTTAAATTTATCATTATCTTTAATTTTATTTAATCTATCCATATGATATTTAAAATCTACAACAGAAACTACTCCATCATAATATTGACCTAAAAATGCAGATCCACTGTAAATATCTTTTAATAATTGAAAAATTGAATACGATTGATTTGCATACTCAACTTTTTTAAGTGTAATTGGAACATAAGTTTTAAGTTCTTTAAATGCAGTTTCAATTTCTTTTCTTCTTTGTTCTCTGTTCGTTCGAATTTCTTCAGCTTGTTGCATATCTTCATATACATTTATTGCATCTCCATGTGTTGCAGCATGAATCCAAATTCCGATTGTAACATTATTTACAATAATGTCTTGTTTTATATATCCATCAGCATATTTTGTCATCCATTCATCTATATCCCATTCACCTCGATTAAATTCACCATGAGCATTTACCCATTTTCCATTTTTATCTTTATATCTCTTAGTTCCATATTTACCATAATCAAATGTATTTTTATCTTTACCTTTTAAATTCAAATGTTCATCGGAATCAACAACTATTGATGCGTGAGCTTTTACTGCATTGCTTATATTATTAACATATATTGAATCTCCAACAGTTTTATTTATTGGTCCTTTTCCAAATTTTCCTTTTCTTGTAAAAGGAATTATTCTACCTTTTCTATTTCCATTTGATGAAACATATACTATATCGTCCTGAGTATAAGATCCAGTATTTAATGCTGTATTAGGATATAATTTAGATATCTTATTTGTGGTAGAACCCTCTACTCCATTTGCTATAGCTTGCGTTGCTATAGCAATTTTAGCTTTTTCTTTCTGAATATGTTTATTTGGGATCCCAATATTATTGGCTCTTTGTACCAACTCATTTCTTTTATCTTTTGTTAATGGATGAGCTATTTTTTTTGTTTTATTTTTTTTCTTTGAATTACTATTTTAGACTTCTTCTGGAATAAAATCTGGCATTCTGTTTAATAATTTATCAATTCGACTATTTAAAGTATTAGCTGAACGTTCTCGTAATCTTATTTGAAGATACTGAGTAAGCTGTTCTTCATCTATAAGTATTTTTTTAACTTTTTCAATGTCAGAATTGTTTACAATTTTTGACACTTCTTTCAGTACATCTTCTGTTATGTTTTCTATATTACAACTCATTTAACATTCCTCTAATATTTTATTTATTATAGCATCTAATTTGCTTATAAATTTTTCATTGTTTTTAAAATTATCATTTTTAACAATATCATTAAGTGTAATTTCTTTATAGTCTTTACTATTAAATGATGTTCCTTTTGGACCTGCAAAGTTTTGTATAATTAAATTATGAGAGTATAATTCACTTCTTGTTTCTTCTACATTATTCATAATATTTTTTAAATTATATAAAGTTAAACTAACTCTATCTTCTTCATTTATATTTTCTATATCATTTTCATTTGTAGCCTCCAGTGTTTCTACAAAAGATTGAACTATGCTATGAACCAATGAATATTCTCTTCCAACTTCATACATTCCTTTATTCAATCCATAAACTCTATTTTCAAAATCATTACCAAGAACCAATGCATCATGAACTCCTAAAGCTCCACCCTTGATTAATTGTTTACTTATTATAGTACCATCAATCCAATGCATAGGAAGAACAGCTCCTGCAGCATGTGCTTCTTGAAGTTCTCTTTTCATAGCATTTACTGTCGCATTTGCATAATTTTTACCATCTTTCTTAACTATTTTAATTCCAGTTTTTACTATTCTTTTGTTATCTTCACCAACTAATTTTTGATTACTAATTGAGATCCCATCTTCTCGGCTACTGCTTTGAGGTCCCCTTATTAATGGAAATTTATCTTTTAAATTATGAATTATTAAATTAGTTTCTTTCTCAGATAATGGTCTATTATATTCTTTTTCTAATTTATCGACTTGTCGTTTAAAATCTTTTTCAAAAGAAGCAAACATTATTTTTGTAGCTTCAATCAAATTAACATTTAATTTAACTAGTGGTTCAAATGTAGCATTCATAATATTTTCTATTTCTCTACCATAAGTACCAATTATTAATTCTTCTATTTTTTGAATAGCAGATTTAAAATCACCTTGCACTTTTACTGCATCAATTGATTTTTCTTTTAAATCTTTTTGTAATTGAACCAATTCATTCTTACTGTGGATCCCAAGATATTTAATTATATCACTATCGTATGCATATGTATCGTTTAGAATTCCTTGCATGATAGGAATAGCTAATTCTCTTGCAGTATTACGTTTAATATTTAATATTGATGCACCATAGTTAAATATCATAAATGGATATTTAAATAAATTTCTAGCTGCACTAGTTACAAGCCCATCAACAATAATAGTAGGTATAGCTTCTTTTTTTAATTTTTTATCTTCAGCAACTTCAGTGTTCCAATCATTTACAAGTGAATGCATTGCTTTTTTTGATTGTGAATTAAGCTCTACTTCTTTACCTTTTTTATCTATTTTTGTTGGAGTTAGTAATCCAAATTTATTATCACTATCTTCTAGCGGAATTTCACCAATACCCTTACCTAGAGTTTTATATGAATCAATTATTAATCCATCTTCTATAACTTGACCCATTTCCATATTGTCACGATTTAATTCATCATTTTCTTTAAAAACGCCTACTTTTGCTAACCAATCATACAAAATTTCCTTTGCTAATATTGGAGCTTGCATTAATTTATTTGCAAATCCAGAAGTAATTGAATCGTATTCAGAAACCATAGTTGCATTGAATGTGGATCCAGATGTTTGTTGATATGCTTTTAATGCTTTAATAGCTTGAAATAAATGTCCAGGATGTTCATTCTCTAATTCTATTCCATTTATTTTTATTTTATTGTTATTTTTAAATCCATTGATAATATCAGATATATTTGCGTCTTTAATTGCATCAAACATTTTATTTACTGTTTTATCACTAAGTTTATCTGTTCCAATTCCAAAACCTTGTAATAGCCCTTGTTTAAAATACATAAATTCATCATTTGTTTTGTCCCATTTAGTATTCTGTGCTGCTGTTGGAACAACTAACCATCTGTGTAATAGATTTTTACTTTGAGGATTAATATCTCCACTATCTAAGTTGTAACGACCACCTACAGTAAATACCCAATTAAAAAATATACTATTTTGGATCTCTTTGTTGTCAATGCGTTTTTTAAGTGCTATTAATTGATCATATTCAGCTTCTAAGCCTCGATTTACACCTTCCTGTTTATCAATGTCTTCTTCTAGATAAACAGGGTTTGTTGATTCTTTCATAGCATCTAAATCTTTCCAACCAATACTTTCTAAAAATTTAATTCTACCTTCTTCTCCGCTACCATATATTTCTTCCATAACATCTAAGGAATCAGTAAGTGCATATTCTTCTTTTATGAGAGATTTCAGAGTTTCAATTGCTTGTTTAGGAGCACTAAATTTACTACCTTTGATTCGACTAAGAATATCATCATCTATACTGAAAGGTCTAATTTTATAAGTTTCTTGTTTAGGTAAAATATCAATAATTGCATCTAGATTATTAATCATTTCTCCAAAATGTGCATATGTTTCAATTTTAGATTTTTTACCTTTTATTGTAGGTACAGATTCATTTGTTTTTATATGTTTATGTTCATCGTTAATAGCATTCCAATCTGTTGAAGATATGTGTTGGGTATTTATATCTTCAATTAATCCGCTTCCTTGAAGAAATGCTATTGCCATTAATCCAAGATTTGATTTCATTTTACCAATCATGGCTTCGGGGATCCCATCTTTTGCCTTTATTCCAAATGCATTCCACGCATTAGAACCAATAGAAAAAGCTACATGTCTACGCAATGAACCAGCATGTCTAAGAACTTGTTTATCCTTAGCTGTAACTTCATATGTAGTAGCATATCCTTTTATTTTTGCAATATCTTCATCAGTATTAAATAATGTTTTAGCTCCATCTGTTCTAGCCCAATCCCAAGCAGTAAGAATTATTATTCTAGCAATATCTCTATTTATTGATCCATTTTGATTAAACAATAATGCACTCATTGGACTATCAAATAAAGTAAGATGATTTTTACCTGGTTCTATCTTAATACTTTTTTCCAATATATCAACAGCATGTTCTAATTCTTTTTCTATCTTTTCTGAATCTTTAATATCAGAATTTTCTAATAATTCTTTTATTGATAAATTTCCAAGAATTGTTGGAGTAAAATCAATTAAGTTATTTAAATTTAATGGTTGCTCATATGATCCCTCTACATTTCCATTCCATGAATCTTTTGTTGTAGTTAGTCCATTTGATAATGCAGTTTTGACTAATGAAGTTCCTTTTATAGAATCAATTATATTCAATATTTTGTCTTGTAACACTTTTTTGTATTTTTTATTTTCTGCTGAAAGAGTATTTAACTTATCGTAAAGTTTATCTATTTTTTCTAATTTTTCTATTACTTTATCAGATATAGTTTTATCGGATATAGACGATTTAAGTTTTTCAAGTTGCCTGTTAAGTTTGATTTCATTTTTTTCAATATGTGATTCTGTTTTCTTTATGTATTTTTCTAACTCTTCAATTTCTTTACTTAACTCACTTTTTTTATTAAGTTTTAACATTCTAAATAATAAAGCTTTTGTATGTTTCATCAGTGTTATTATTTTGTTGTCAGTTTCTTTCTGCATACCTTTTGTAAAGATTTGCAATGCTTTAACAGGACTATTAACTAATCCTTCTGCTTCGGCTTCATGTTCTAGTCTTTTTAACTCTTTGAATAAAGCATTTTTTGCTTCATCATATGTCATGCCAACCTCTTTAAAATGTTTAGCTGCACTATCTAATGATTTTTCTATACTTTTTCTTGTTTTTTCTTGTATATTTTTTAGTTTTGACAATTCCTCTTTTGCTTTGTTTAGAGCTTTCTTTCCTATAGCTATACTTTTTTTAGTATTAAGCATTCTATCTACAAGATTGTCATCTTTTACTAGATTTTTTAATTCATGTATATTTTCTTTTATTTCAGTAGTTTTATTTTCTTTTTCTTTTTCGCTTTCAACGAGAATCTTGTTATATTCTTTTTGAGTATCTTCTAAATTAGATATACTTTTATTTAAATCTTCTTTTGCTTTTTCTGCTTTAAATTTAGTATTTTTATCTTCTTTCGGAAGCTCTCCATCTAGATTGCTTTCTATATTTCGAGTATCATTTTTTATATTTTCTACTGTATCTTGAGTTGTATATGCTTTTCGTTTTCTATATTTTCTCCCTATTGGTTCTTCGCCAATTGGTTTACCTAGATTGTTTTTAATACGTTCTAAAGTTTTACTATCTAATTTATTTTCTTTTATAGATTCTTTCATATCAGAAATTTTATTAGATAATTCATTATATTCTTCAGTATCTTTATCTAAATTTTTCAACTGCTCTTCATATTCTCTAATGCGTTTGCGAATATTTTTTTCATCAAAATTCTTTTGAATAGATACCCATCGTTTTGTACTGGCAACACCTTTGTTTAATAAATTTTGAACTCTCTCAATTCCTTTTTCATAATTTTTTATTGAATCAACTATTCTTTGTTTTAAAAGTTTAGTCGTTATTTTATTCTTTTCATTTTCAGGAAGATCTTCTATTTCTTTTAATTTTGTTCTAGATTCGGACAATAATTCTTCATAACTTTTTAAATCATCTTGAGCAGTAACAACAAAACCTCTATCTAATTTACGAGTATTTTTATTAGCAGATAGAATATTATCAATATGATCCACAGATTCTTGCATAGATTCCATAATGGCTAATGTATTAGATTTGCTATTTTCTTCAATTCCTAGTTCTTTACGAACACTATCAGGAAGAGCTATATCTTTAATAACATCACTAGCTTTCATTTTTCGTTTACTATACTGTGGTCTAAATTCAACTGTATCAAGTGTTTTTATAAGCTCAGGAATATCTTTAGCTTTAGCTGTACTAACAACTTCTTCAAGTATGTTTTTAAGTTCTTCATATTTAGCTGCATACTTATTTAATTTAGTTTCCTGTTCGATACCTTTATTTTTAATTTTATTGAGCTCTACTGTAGCTGTATCAATATCTCCATTCTCTAATGCTTTTCTATATTTAGTATATGTTGGAATAATTCCATCTTCATCATAATATAATTTATATTGAAAATCGTTTGCCTCTTTACTAACTTTTTTCATATCTCTAAGTATAAATTTGTCAAATGCACTATTTAATGTTTTTTGTAAATTTACATTATTTATTCCATACTTTTTAGCAAGTTTATTAATTAATCTAGCACTGAGTCCTTCGGTGTGAGTATCAGTACGTCCTATTTCAGATTCAATATTGTTAACAATGTTTTTATCTTCCGGTTCTGTATTTGTTTTAGTACTATTTTGATTTTGATTTTCATCCACAGTGCTATCATTTTCATTATTATTATTTGTATTAGTAGTTGTATCAACATCTATTTCCTGAGGCTTACTAGGTCCTTTTATTTCAATTTTGTCAAGTGGAGCCATTTTGATTTCACCAATTTTTTTTGAAACTGCTTTTTCTACAGTACTTCCAATTTCTTGAGGTTTGTCAGGCATTTTTATTTCAATTTTGCCAAGTGGAGCCATTTCAATAACTGTTGTTGGAGTTTTTGTTTTTAACTCATAATGTTCTTTTCCATTAGAATCAGATACTTTTTTTACATCATTTTTACTTACTTTTATAACGATTGGATCTCCAAGTGCTCCAATATTCATTTGTTTTGGATTAGAATCAGATCCACCATTACTTATAGAATTTCTAGGTCTAGCAATAAAATCATCTCCAGATTGAATTATTTCTACTTTTCCAATCGATATTTGACTTAAAGCATTATTTATACTATCTAAATCTGATTCAATAGAACTTTTAATATCTTTTTCTACAAGGTTATTTTTAACTTTTTCAATTATAGTTTCTGGCATACCTTTTAATTTTTTATCTATTTCAGTACTTATTTCACTTGGATCATATATTTCTCCAAGACTTTCTGATACAGCATCAGTAAGACTATCTACCACATGTGTACTAAAATCATCAACTCTTTTTTTGTGTTTATTTAAACGTTCAAAAGCAGCATCTTTGGTTTCTTGATCCATAGTTTCATCTAGCTCTATTGCTTTTGATTCCTTATCTAATGTTTTAGAAAAACTATCAATTAACTCTGTAGCTTTATTTATATCTATATCACTTTGTGTGCCATTATAAAATCTAGCAGCTTCATCACTAAATTCTTTATGAGTTTCTTCTACATCTATAGGAGTATCATTAATTGATTCAGTATTTTCATCTTCATGATTTTTATCGCTATTAGTTTCAGTAAATGTATTTGTAATAACATTAGATCCAGCACTTGGACCTGCCATATGAATACCACTTGCTGCTCCGAAAGCTGCACCTTGTGCTGCATCATGAAATGCTTTAGTTAAAGCTTCTGTTGCATTACCATCTTTATATGTATTATTAAAAGCTTGGATCCCACTTTGGATATATTCTGCAGGATATTCAGCAATACCACCTTCTACCATTTTTGCTGCACCAGAAATTACTCCTGTAAGCATTTTCTGTGCTCTTGTTTTACCTGCTTTTTTAATTAATGCAGAAAAGCCTTCTTTTGTTCCCATTAATGCAGTTTTATCAGCCCACAAATCTATTTTTGCTCCTATAGCATTTGCAGCAAAACCTAATAATGCATGCTGTAGAGATGCTCTTTCACCGTGTTTTTCGTAGTAGTCATCCATATCTTGTTCATTAGTTACAGCTCCAAGATGTAGTATGTTTGCATTTTTTGCAACGAATGCATTGAATTTATTTTTAATTGGAATTTTACTTAATGCTCTGTCACTAAGTTGAATAGTTTTTTCATACATAGCTTTCTTGGTTGGATCCAATAAAGTCATGCCTTTTTTCACAGCATCTTCAGTTGTTATTTTTCCAGCAGCAATTAGCTTGTCAGTTTTGGCAGCTTTGCTTAACATTTCTTTTGCAACATCTTTTTTTGCATTGTATTCAAGTGCTTTTAAAGTTCCTTTGCCTGCCATTTTGATTGCTGCTTTTTCAGGAAGACCAACTAAGTTTCCAAGCATATAGCCTAGTGATTTGAAGGTCATTTCTGGGCTGGATAAGCCTGTCTTAAACATATTGTATGCTTCAGGTAAATTGACTTTACCATATGAGCTTGGATCTGACCAAGTAACATCTTTAAAAGCTTTCTTTTGATGTTCTTCCATTTTCTTAACATCATCAACTGTAGCAGCAACAAAATCTTCACCAGCTATAGCATTTTCTATGGTATCTAGTTTTTCTTTTGTTAAAAATTGAAATCTATCTGCTAATTCATTTGCATCTTTCTCATTGAAATCATAAAGTCTTTTTGCTGATTCATAGATAGCTCTAGTCTCTAAATCATTAGCTAATTTTGCAGTATCGCCAATAACTCTAGCAACTCCACCAGCGAATCCTCTAGCATTTCTAGCAACTCCATCTGCAAATTGTCCTAGCAGAGGCTCACCTTCGTATTTTGTATTATCATGAACCACACCTATTGCTTTTGGTCTAGGCGCATCAGTATCATTTAAAAACTTAGGAGCTTGTGGAGTAACCACTTGTTCTGGTAAATTTGTATTGCTAGAATCTATATTCCACATAGGAGCATTTTGTGTTGTATATTCACTAGCTCCTTTGCCATAAACATTTGGTTTCACATTTCTTACATAGTCAGCAACACTAGCACCACCTGCTCTATTTGCAATTTGTCCTTTATTTGAGTGTGTTAGAAATTCTAATCTTGAAGCTTCATCATACGGAAGAGCTATATCTAAATAAGGTTCTTTTGTTGGATCCACTCCTTTTTTCCCTGGAGCCCAACCATAGTTTTTATTTGTAGTCAATCCTTCTTTTGCAGCAAGACCAGGTGTATATCTCTCTTTAAAGCCTACGCCTGCTAAACCTAACTTCATATTGCCATCTTTACTAGGAGCAACATATACATGTTGAGTAATGCCACTGAAAGGGGTTTTATTCCATTCTCCTTCAGCATCTCGCCTCATTTGATATGGACCTATTTCTTTATCATCATAATATACTCTATCGTTTGCACTAGAACCAAGCATTTCTTGTAACTGTTCTGGAGTATAACTATTTAATGAATCTTTAGTTATTCCATATTCATTTGTATATATATCCATATTATTATATAGATCCAATGTAGCATCTGGATTGAGTCTATTTATTTTTTGTTGTTTCTTTTGTTGGAGATGATTGATTTTATTTGTAGAAGTAGGTACAGAACCAATAGTATCAACAGCAGTATTGTAGGTGTCTGTTAATTGGGAAAATTGATCCAGTACATTATTAGTATTTTCAGTGAAGTCATCAGGATAGTTAGCCATTGCGTACCTTTAATATTATGTTATGACATTATAGCATAGGTACGCTTTCACTTGGAATATCTATTTATTGTATAAATATTTATATAAATCTTTATATGGAAGTGATTCAAAATCTTTTTCAACACGATTATG
>JAMOQH010000038.1 GCA_027064085.1 bacterium
TGGAAGATGGAATATTTGTTTAAGTAGATAACCCGCGTAATTCTTTTGCTGTTTGCGTATCGTCTGCTTGCAAAATCTATTATAGCCTAAAGAAAATGTTTTCGGCACGGCATAGAGCCGAATTTTTCAATCATGTATCAATATTACCATAAAGTCTTTCTTTTATCTATAATGAGTTATAAATCCTTATAAAAACGATTTGAAGTTAAATAGTTGTTATTTGTAAATCTCTCCGTGCGAACCGATATCTAAAAGTATGATTTTTTTATCTTCTACAATAAAATCCAATATTATTCTGTAATTCATATCGAGAGAAACGGAAAAATACTCTCTTTTTTTGCCCGTAAGTTTATGTATTCTTAATGAAGGATGGAAAGGGTTAGTTTTTAAAATTGTTACAACTTTTACGTATTTTTCTTTTAAATCGGGATGTTTTTTAAAAAACTTAAGAGCTTTTTTTTCGTAACTTTCAGTTATGATTATTTCAAACACCCTTTATTTCTTCCAGATGCTTTTCAATATCCGTTGTATATCTGCCGTTTTTTATGTCGTCTAAAGCTTCTTTATAGGCAATATCAAGATCTTTTTCCAGCAATTGTTTATATCTTTCAGTGCTTATTACGACATATTTATCTTTTCCTCTTACGCTTATTATCGCTTCGTCGTTTTTCTTTAATTCATCTTCAAATGCTTTTATGCCTTTTTGCTTTAATTCGCTTGCTGTAATCATAATTTACCTCCAAAATTGATAGCTATACTTATAGTATAATAAATAGTACTGTTAGTTTCAAGTTGTATTGAGCTATTATACGAAAATTTACTTCGCAATAGAAGATTTTTGTTGTTTTACGATTAGAAACAAAAATCTCAGCAGGAATATAAACAAAAAAGAAAAAAGAAATAAGGGGTCAAACCTACAATATACATTTAACATCAGCTACTTCCCTTTTCATTTTCAGCTTATTTAGAGGTTGCAAGGGGTCAAGTAATCTGTTAAAAACTCCCATTTTCTTATTCTAACCAACAAGAAATGCTGTAATAGCAGTATTTAATCACTATTATCTTTTTAATTGGTTGATGTTTTTAATTTTTCTTTAAGGGGGTTTAAAATGAAGAATAACCCTTCTATCTTCAAAGTGGAAGAGTAGGTATTTTCTTTCGTCCTATTAAAAATTATCTTGACAATCATTAAGAACACATGGCAGTATCTGCTTATATATAAAAATGTAGAAGGAGCTTTTCATGAAAAAAAATAGTTATTTTTTTGGTTACAATATGTTTACTCTTAGTAGGAGTTTATTTTATCTCAACAAAAAGAACAAATCCAACAGTAGCAAAAAAATATCTTAAGGAAGGTTTAAATGCTTCACAAAACGAAAATTATACTGGAGTTGCTCACTTATTTAAAAAGGCTTGTGATATGGGAAATATCGAAGGATGTTTAAGGCTCGGATATTTATACGAGAATGGTAAAGGTGTAACAAAAAACTATACTAAAGCTGCACAATTATATGATAAATCTTGCGACATGGGAAATGCTGAAGGGTGCAATAATCTTGATATTCTTTGCAACCAAAAACCTTGGATATGTAAGTAAGGAAGTGTAGAGAAAGAAAAAGAGAAATCGCATTTTTATAAAGAATCTATCTCAAGTGAAAAAAGTAAGAATTTTACTCTTTTGTTTTTTTATAAATGGTAGGTATGGAAAATTTTACAGCTGTTTAAATTTCCGTATTGCAAAGGTGTAAGAAAATATAGCCCATAACACAACATTCCATCTCAAGAGTGAAGTTCTCGCTTGAAATTCTACAATTGACATTATTTGCTTTCTCGTGATAAAATTATTTATTTTAAAATAAATGGAGGTTGTTTGTGGAAAATATAAGCAATGAGCATTTTTTTAAAAAATTAATAAATGGCAATTTTGGATTAGCAAAAACTTATTGGATTTTTAATTTCGGAGAGTATATAGTTCTCAAACTTTCAATAGAGTTTTTTAAATCTGCCTCTTTTGTAATTATAACTATACTAACCATTCATTTCATTTATAGACCAATAATTCTTATCGGGGTATATAGAGCAGCTAATAAATATACAGGAAGACAAATTTGGGCAATATTAGCTAAAATTTCAGTTTATTTAGGATGGGTCGGGTACATTTTAGCAGTAGCAGCTACGCTTGTTACTTTACATGACCTAATAAAATAGGATGTCATTTTTCTTTTATCAAGAGTTTAGTTTGGATTGTCAATCCATTTTAAAAACCTTGACAAGTAAAATAACATAGCATATATAAGTTATAAATTAAAAGGTTGTGTTTCGGAGTGTTATAATGAAAAAATATAAGTTTCTCTTTTTTTTCATTGTTATTGTGATTGTGATTGTTGTAATGACATCGAATACTTCGTATGCAAAGATGTATGAATATATTGATAAAGATGGAAAAGTTGTTTATTCAAATGTGCCGCCACCTGCTTCAGCAAAACGTGTAGAAGTTTTAGTTGAAACCGAGACAAAAGGAAATCAAATTAACAAAACTATCGAAGTTGAAGTAAAAAATATGCCAATACAAAAGAAAAATATTTCTAATCTAGAAACATATAATTCTAATAGTGAGCGTGAAGAAATAATTTATAACTTAGAATTAAATAGGTTAAAGTCAAAACTTGAGTTTACGAAAAAGATGACATCAAATCAAAAAATTATAGAATTAATACAACAAAGGATAGACTTACTCAGAGAGAATCCTCGGCAATATTTTTACAATTATGGAATTAATACTAATATAAAAATATATGACCCTGAAGATGAACATGATAAATTGATTTACAACTTAGAATTAAATCGTCTTGAGTCAAAATTAAAATTAATGAAAAAAATGAAAATAAGGGGAAGAATTTTGGAATTAATGCAAAAGAAGATAGACTTACTCAGAGAGAATCCTCAACAATATTTTTACAATTATGCAACGGATAAATTGCAATAATTTTTATCTTTATTTACGCAATATAGATAAATTTGTTTTTACTTAACTGTTTGTATGAATTTTAGGGGTTGTGTCTTTGTGTTTAATTACTTACATGTAAAAGTAAAGACTTGACTTTTATTTTAAGTAAATGCAGTTTGTGAGTTAATAATTGAGAGGAACAGTTTTTTGAAACAAAATATAGACAAAAGCAGTTCCATAATAACGATTGGAATTATTATTGGTATTTTTAATGGTATAGTAGTTAATATAGATAAATCGTTTTATTTTAATACGGTTGAAATTTTACCCATTCTTGGTGTCGTTGTTTACAGTGTAATTACTGGATATATTTATCGCGTATTTGATGATATTCTAATTTCTATCCTATACTTTGTCGAGTTTTATATTCATATT
>JAMOQH010000039.1 GCA_027064085.1 bacterium
TACCTATGAGGAATTGAAACGTGATACCACAGTCATTGCCTATTACAATTAATTATTCTTTTTACTTTACCTATGAGGAATTGAAACAGATTCTTTTTACAGATTAGATTTTGACGAATATTCTTTTTACTTTACCTATGAGGAATTGAAACGAAAATCCCAAAACTTCTTGTGCCATTTCTTTTGTCTTTTTACTTTACCTATGAGGAATTGAAACCTTAATATTTTATTTAAATCTTCAATTTTCATATTCTTTTTACTTTACCTATGAGGAATTGAAACGATGAAATGTTTATATCAGATAAAGCTAATAATACTTTTTACTTTACCTATGAGGAATTGAAACCTCTTTTTCATTTCTCCTCCTTATTTATCATAGATGCTTTTTACTTTACCTATGAGGAATTGAAACAAGAGCAAGTCAAGACGAATATGAGTTTTTTGGAGACTTTTTACTTTACCTATGAGGAATTGAAACAAAATAAATAAAGACAAAGAAACAATAAATACAGAAACTTTTTACTTTACCTATGAGGAATTGAAACATATATTTATTCATTTCCTGCAATGTATTAAAAACTCTTTTTACTTTACCTATGAGGAATTGAAACTATTGAATACGAGAAATTATTATTTCTATCTCTTCATCTTTTTACTTTACCTATGAGGAATTGAAACTCTTTAGAGTAGTCTTTTAATATCTTAGATAAGTTATCTTTTTACTTTACCTATGAGGAATTGAAACTTTATGTTGTTTTCCGCAATACTTAATTTATACATCCTTTTTACTTTACCTATGAGGAATTGAAACATGTATTTTTTTGTTTTAATAGTGCTAAAAGCCATTCTTTTTACTTTACCTATGAGGAATTGAAACCCAAATCACTATAGTTTGGTATGTTCTTAAATTGACTTTTTACTTTACCTATGAGGAATTGAAACATTTTTCGTGAAATTTTACTTGCTCTTGAATATGTTTCTTTTTACTTTACCTATGAGGAAGTTTCACCTACATAAGAGAATGAATAAACTTATTCTTTTATTTTGTACTAGAGAAATACCCGAAACCAGCATAGCTGTAATTGAAACTATCTTTGCCAGAAACCATCAGAGTCCTCATGATAAACTTTTTACTTTACCTATGAGGAATTGAAACATTACAATTATACGATTTTCTAAATTGTTAATTTTATCTTTTTACTTTACCTATGAGGAATTGAAACTATTTATCAAATAATTTATTTATTATTCCATTCAACTTTTTACTTTACCTATGAGGAAGTTTCACCTACATAAGAGAATGAATAAACTTATTCTTTTATTTTGTACTAGAGAAATACCCGAAACCAGCATAGCTGTAAATTTCAGTTTCACAAGTTTATTAAGAGTTTATTCCGTATTTATTTACCAAAGTGATACCTGAAATCAGCATAGCTGTAATTGAAACTTGTATTCTATTTTGGGTAACTTTAGATTTAAATGCTTTGTCTAGCTCCTTGTTGGGTTAATTTTATACTTTGCATTAGGTTTTAGAACAACAAGGGCTACCTATGAGGAAGTTTCACCTACATAAGAGAATGAATAAACTTATTCTTTTATTTTGTACCAGAGAAATACCCGAAACCAGCATAGCTGTAAATTTCAGTTTCACAAGTTTATTAAGAGTTTATTCCGTATTTATTTACCAAAGTGATACCTGAAATCAGCATAGCTGTAATTGTGGGATTTAAAGTGATAAAAACTTACATCGTAAGGATTGAGCTGAAATCTTAAAATAGTATATTATTTTTTGTTTAAAATCATCTTAAAGTCTTTAGGAGCTAATGGCTTATTATATACTGCTTCTATTCCATACATTTTTAATTCTTCATCCGTAACATGGTTTCCCCAGCCTGTATATAGTACGAATCTTGGAGGGGTTATGTTATTTTCTTCTGAGAATTTTAATATGAATTTAGCTACATCGAATCCAGATACTTCGTCCATTCCTAAATCCGAAATAATTAAATCAATTTCTTTAAATTTTTTTCTAAAAATAGCAATTGCTTGATTACCAGAATTTGCTTTTAATATTTCTGCTCCAGATATTTTTTCTAATATTTTTGCTGTTGTATTTACAATAATTCTTTCATCATCAATAAGTAGAATTTTTTTTGGGATTTTTTGTAAATTTTCTTTTAGAGAAGTGGTTGATAATAGCTCTTGATTTGTGTCACAGGAGTCTTTACTTTTATAAGGTAATGATATACTAACTTCACTACCAAAATGTTCTCTAGTTTTAAATTTAATTGTTCCTTTATGTTTTCTTATAATGCCATAGGCATAAGATAAACCTAAACCCTTCCTTTTTAATTTTTTAGTTGTAAAAAATGGTTCAAACACTCTTTCTTTACTTTGCCAATCCATTCCTATACCGGTATCAGATATAATGACATCAACAAGCCCCTTTCTTGTTTCTTGTGATTTTATGGTAAGAGTTCCTCCTTTTGTCATGGCCTCAAGAGCATTTTTTATAATATGAATAATTGCTAAGAGCATATCGTCATAAGAGCCGTTAATAGTGTATTCTTTTTGATAATTTTTTATTATTTCAAATTTTATTTTTTTTAAAGATGCTTGTGAGTCCCAAATTGGTTGGTTTCTTTTTATGGCTTCATCAATTAAGTTACTTAGTGAATAAGGCTTTGTATGCATATAGCCTGATATATTACTTGAATATAAATTAACTGTGTCTACTATTTTCTGTATTCTGTTAACAGATTCATTAATTGTTTTATTTTTGCAAATTTCTTTTTCTTTTTCTAAATTATTTTTAATAATCGTTATTAGATTATAGAAAATATGAGATAATGATGCTGAAAATTGATTAATTATTTCTCTTCTTATGGAATTAATTAAGGTTTGCCTAATTATTTCTATGTGTATAACTATTAAATTATCTACCTTTTCTGCATGAATAAAGACTCTTTTATTAGGGATATCAAATGGCATAGTAATTCTTTTTTGATTTGATTTAAAATTTGTTTTTGTATATAGTAAAACCTCTTGGTATTCAATGTATACTTGTTTAGAAAATCTTTCAAATGCTTTATTAAAAAATAAAAAATTATAGTTTTCATCTGTAATGATTGTTGGAACATAAAGAGTATTTAATAAGTTTTCGTTAATATTAGCCATAAACAAATCCATTTATTTTAAGGAAAGTATCATTTGGTAAAAAGAAAATCAAGTATTTTTTGTTTTTGTCTTAAATTAACAATTTTAGAGTAAATTTCTGCTAAAAATTGTATTATTATTCAGAATATTTTATTATATGGTTGTTTTATTAGGGAGTATTTATGGCAGGTGGACAGAATATTTATGAAGAATCGTTACGAACATTTTTAAAACCTATTGCAGAATATATTGATGATGCCGCGGTTTCTGAAATAATGATTAATGGGTATAAAGATATTTATATTGAAAAGGGTGGTAAACTAACAAAAGTTGAAAGTAATTTTACAGAAAGAGGAGTTACAACACTAGCTGTTAATATTGCTCAATTTGTTGGGCGTCAAATAAATGAAGCAAATCCTAGGCTTGATGCTAGGCTTCCTGATGGTTCTCGTATCCACGTTGTTATTCCTCCGATTGCCAAGAATGGGGTTATTATTTCAATTCGTAAATTCTTTAAAGAGAAGTTAACTGTTCAAAGGCTTATTGATTTTGGTTCATTTACTCCAGAAATGGCAAGATTTATTCAAGTAAGTGTTGAAATGGCTAAAAATATGATAATATCAGGTGGTACTGGTAGTGGTAAAACAACACTGCTTAATGTTTTATCAAACTATATTCCAGCCTCACAAAGAATTATTACTATGGAAGATGCATTAGAACTACAATTAGCAAATGAACATGTGGTTAGATTTGAAACTAGACATCCTGATAAATTTGGTAAAGGGGCTGTAACAATGGGTGATTTACTTCACTCATCACTTAGATTAAGGCCGGATAGGATTATTCTTGGTGAGGTTAGAGGTGGAGAGTGTTTTGATTTATTACAGGCTATGAATACTGGTCATGGAGGCTCTATGGCTACTGTTCATGCTAATAATCCAATTGAAACTTTAAGCCGTTTAGAATCTCTTGTTTTATTGGGAGGTATTGAATTGCCTTTGAGGGCTATTAGGGCTCAGGTAACTGGTGCAATACAAATTATTGTATCTGCTGCTAGATATAGTGATGGCTCAAGAAGAGTTGGGCATATTTCTGAAGTATTACCCCTTAATGAAAAAGGTGATTATGTAATGCAGGATATCTTTATATATACACAAACCCATAAAGATGAAGATGGTAAAATACATGGTTATAGTGCTCCTACTGGAGTATTACCAAGTTTTTTTCATAAATTAAAAGCTTCAGGTTATCATGATATGGATGAAAGTTTTTTTAATCCTAAAACTTATGGTTACGATGTCCCTCCATTATTTATGGGAAAAAGCTATTTTACGGGTATTGCTGAGGCATATAGAAAACATGATGATGAAGATGATAAAAAAATAATTTCAGTGTCAAAGCCTAAAAAGGAAGAAAGTGTTAAAAAAGATGTTAAAAAAAATAAAAATTCAAGTCCTAAAAAAACAAAAAAAGAAGAAATTGATGATGCTTTTAGCTTAGATGGTATTGATGATAAAAAAGAAAAAAATATTGCTATAAAAGAAAAAATTCCTAAAAAAGAAGTTAAAAAAGAAGCTAAAAAAGAAGCTAAAAAAGAAGTTCCAGTAGTTGCCTCTCCTACAATTGAGGCATCTAAAAAAGTTAAAAAGAAACTTACAGATGCTGAAAAACGAGAATTATTACTAAAAAGAAAACGAAAATTAATATTAAAAAAGAAAAAAGAAGCTTTATTAAAAAGGAAACAAGAAGAGGAAAATAAAAAACAGGAAAAAGCTAGTAAAGAAGACGAAAATAATAATGTAACTAGTCCTTTTGATGATGATGATGATGGTTGGGATGATTTTTAATGAAAACTTTATTAATTACTGGGGCAAGTAGGGGAATTGGTTTAGAAATAGTAAAATCTTTGGAGCAAGAATACCATGTTATTAACATTTCAAGAAGTTTAGGAGCTTTAAAAGAGTTAAATATTGAACATATTGAGCTTGATTTATCAGATAGTAATAATTTTTCTAAACTTGAAAATATATTAAAAAATAAAAAAATAGATGTATTAATTAATAATGCTGGTGGTGGGGCTCACTCTAAAATACAAAATGTTTCAATAGAAAAAATGCAAGAAGCTATTAATTTAAATTTAAATACTGCTATAATTTTAACTAAAATCGTATCTAAAGATATGATTAAAAATAAATCAGGGCAAATTATTAATATTGCATCAATTCATGCTTTGAGTGGCAATGCTAATTCATCATTATATTCAGCTGCTAAATTTGGCTTAAGAGGTTTTAGTGAATCAATTTATTCTGAATTAAAAAAACATAGTATAAAAGTTACTACTATTTATCCGGATTTGGTTGATACTGCATTGCTACCAAAATCATTTAAAGGTAGAGATAAAATTTTAAAACCTGAAAATATATCAAATATTATTAATTATATATTAAATTTACCCGAAAATATTGTAATTAAGGATTTAACTGTTAGTTATATTTAGATATCCAACATTGCAATAGTAACGGCATCTCCACCATCATCATTAGGAGCCTTCATATAAGACCTTACAAGAGGGTGTTTTTTAAGAAATCCTCTGACATGTTTTTTTAGTATTCCCGTTCCGTGTCCATGTATAATGTATCCATATTGTTTATTTTGGTAATATAGTTTATCTAAAAAATGGTCTATTAATGGTTCACTATCGTATCTGTCTTTACCAATAATATCAAGAGTATTCTTTTTTGTTCTTATCATTGTTTCATCTGTAATGGTTTTATCATTTTCTTTGCTTTCTACTTTAATTTTCTTTTTAATTTTATCTATCATTAAATCATTTTTAGATTTTGCAGGAGCTAAGTCATTTATTTTAGTTGTTATTTTCATATTATCAGTTTGAACAGTGATTCTTTTTTTGGATATATTTATTATTGTTCCATGCGTTGAAAGAGATTTTACAAAAACTTTTTGAGCAACAGATATTTCATTTAAATTTAATATATCATCATCATCAAGAGATACTTTTTTATTTAATTCTTTAATCTGATTATCTTTTTTAAACCTTTTATTATCTAATTTTTTCAACATATCTTCTTGTTCTTTTTTAGATTTTTTATTTATATCTTTAAGATAGGTTTTCATTTGTAATCTAGTGTTATCAAGCTCTTCTTTTATCATTTTTTCTTTTTTTAGCATAAATTTAGATTTTTCAAGTTTGAATTTTCTTTCTTCTTCTTGAAATTTTTTGAATTTTTTTTCATTTTCTTTGAGTTTCTGGCTTTTTTCTTCATAAAAGTTGATTTTTTTATTCAATTTATCAATTAGTTTAGTTACAGAGTTTTCTTTTATTGCAAGGTGTTTTTTGGAGTTTTCTATTATTTCAGGGCTTATTTTTAAATTTTTGGCTATTTCAAGAGGTAAAGAATCACTAATTTGATTATAATATAGTTTATAAGTTGGTTCCATATTTTCATCAAGTTGAACAGAAGCATTTAAAAACTTATCTTGCTCAAGTGCGTAGTATTTTAGTTCGTTATAGTGAGTTGTAACTATAGTTCTAACTCTTTTATTACTTACTGAATCTAAATATCCCTTTGATAGAGCTGCACCGGTTTCAGGAGCTGTATTTTGTAAAATTTCATCTATTAAAATGAGGTCATCTTTATTTGATTTTTTATATGCATAATCTAATTCTTTTAAGTGAGATGTAAATGATGACTGATTTTTTTCTATTGATTGATTATCTCCAATAATGGCAAATAAGTTATTTGATATGAAAAATGTAGAGTCTTCTTCTAAAGGAGGGAATATCGCTGATTTTACTAGTAAATACACCATACCTATTGTTTTTAAGGCAACTGTTTTACCGCCTGCATTAGGGCCAGATATTATCATTGTATGGGTGTTATTATCCATTTTAATGTTAATAGCTTTGGTTTTATTTGGGTTTTCAAGTTTCATCAATGGATTATATACATTTCGCAGGTCTATATTAAATGAAGGACTTATTGTAACCGGGTGGGCATCAAGGGCTTGAGAAAATTTAAATCTACTAAAAAATAAATCTATTTGAACATATACTTCAATTAAATCAAGTAAACTTTGCATATATGGTTTTAAAACTAATATTAATTCTTTGAGTATTCTTTTTATTTCCTCTTCTTCCTTTTTCTTTTCAAGAATTAGTTTATTATTGCTTTCTAATACTTCGGTAGGCTCTATAAAAACCGTTTCACCTGTATTTGACCTATCATGAACTATTCCTTTTATTGTGCCTTTAAAGCTAGATTTTAATGGAAGGACAAACCTTTCTTTTCTTATCGTATAAAAATCTTCTTGTAAATATTTATTTAAATCTCGTCTTGATAAATAATCCTTGAGGGTATTTCTAATGTGTAGTTCATGGCTTTTAATTCGTTTTCTGATATCTAAAAGTTTCATTGAGGCTGTTGATTTAACAATTCCGTTTTTATCAATAATTTTGTATACTTCTTTATCGCTTTCGGGGATTTCTCTTGAAAATAAATCAATTTTCTTTTTTAAAATCGAAAATTCACCATCTTTAAGACTTTCAACATATTTTGAAAATTTTCTAAAATCATCACTCATAGATGCAATTTCTAAAAAATCCTCTGGATTAATTAATAAATTTTTCTCTATATATTTTAAGTGAGTTCTAATATCTACTTTCTTTAAAAAATTAAATTTATCTTCATTTATTGGGTATTTGAAAAATTCTTCTGTTACTTTAATATTCTCTTTTAATTCGTTACCGGATTCAAAAATAAAGAGTGTATAAAGTTCTTTTGTTACATTATATTTAAAATATTTTTTAAAATATTCAATAATTTTATCAAAATCAAGTGTTTCTAGTAATTGTTTATTCATATTGTCCTCTTAGGGGGGATTTTTAGTATACAAAGCTCTTTAAGTTAAAACTAGATTGTTTTGTTGCAATTCCTTCTTGGTTTTCATAGAATGTTTCCATTTTAACAAGCCATAAATCAGGACAGAAAACTCTTATTGTAATGCTTCTGCCACCATTTTCTAGTCCTTTTACATAAGAAACTTTTAAGCAGTTTTTAATTTTATCTTCAGCAAATTTAAATGTAGTATTTATGTCTTCAATTGTTGCAATACTTGTATCTTTACCATTATTACTATTTACAACCCAAGTATTTCCTTTTATTATTGGATATTTAATCCAATAATAATATTGATTTTTATAACCATCTTTATCTTTAGTATAAATTTGAGATTTGTTATCAGTTAAAACTCCTTTGGCATTTTGTGTTATTTTAATTGTAATATCCTTTTTTTCTTTTAATAATTCGCCTGTATAAAGCCAAGTTGTGTTCATTTTAGCTTTTAAATAATTTACATTTTTTTGTGTTTTAACATTTTTATTACCGTTACAAGATATAAAAATAAATGTGATAGTTAATAGTATTAGTATTGCTTTCATAATTCTCCTTAATTAAGTATTATTTTAATTTTTTAATTTAAATCCTTTTTTGTCAAGAGCGGCAACTATATTATCAAGAGTTTTGTCTATTTCTTTTGATTTTAATGTTTTGTTATCATCACCTAAGGTAATTTTTATAGATACAGCCTTTTTATTTTCTTCAATAGGGTGACCTGCATAAATAGTTAGTAATTCTATGTCTTTTAGTAGCTTTTTTGCACTTTTTTTAGCAATTTCAAAAATATCTTTAACTAAATCTCTTTTATTTGCAATTACTGTAAGTTCAAAATTTGTATAAGGGTATTTTTGTAGGTCTGAAAATTTTATTACCGACTTTTTAGCATTATATAATTTTCCTAAATCTATATTTAATACTACTAGTCTTCCATTGATTCCGTTTTTATTTAAAAATCTTGGGTCAAATTCATCTATAGATGCAAAAATATCTCTTCCTCTTTTGTACTCTAATGTTCTATAAGGATGAGCAAATGATTTATTATTATTTGGAATAAAAGGCATAGTTCCTTTAAAGTTTAAACTAGCAAATAAATCATTAATAATTCCTTTCATTTCATAAAAAGCATCTTTTGATTCTTCGCTGTTTTGAACATATTTTCCTGCAAGCAAATATCTATGTTCTGTAGCCAAACCATCAGAAGTTTTTTCTTCTAAATGATAGCCTCTACCAACTTCAAAGAAGTTAAATTTAGAGAAATTTTTAGAATTCACTTTTGCTGTTTTTAAAGCTGAAATAAACAAATTTCTTCTTATTTTTGTATATTCTGTAGATAAATAATTTTTTAATCCTAAATAATCTTCTGGATTTTCATTAAAAGCTTCAATATCGTTTTCATTTACAAATGAATAATTATATACTTCATTAAAATCATATTTATTTACAAATATATTCTTTAATTTTCTTTCAAATAGCCTTTCTTTATTCATATTTGGAGGTTTTACCTCTGAAAGAAATGGTTTAGGAGTAATATTATCATAACCATAAATTCTACCTATTTCCTCTATTATATCAGCTTTGATAGACACATCTTTTGTTGCTCTGAATGAAGGAACTTTTATTTTATTTTCTTTTCCCTCTGATATAAATTCAAAATGGAGATTAGTAAGAATTTTTTTTATGTCATTGTCGCTTAATTCATTAAGCGATAAACCTAATTTATTTCTAATATCATCATAACTAAAGTCTATGTATAGAGTATCTAGCTTAGTAGGGTAGTTATCTACTAACTCAGATGCAATATAAGCATTAGGAGAAGTTTCTTTTATTAAGTAATATGCTAGCTCAATGGCATTAATTGTGTTTTCTGGGTCTTGGGATTTCTCAAATCTATTTGAACTGTCTGTTCTGATTGCTAGTTTATTTGCACATCTTCTAATTGTTGCTGCATGGAAATTTGCACTTTCAAGTACTATATCAGTTGTATTCTCATCTATTTTAGTATTATCTCCACCCATTACTCCTGCAATAGCAATAGCTTTTTCTTTATCTGCAATAACTAAATGAGTATCCAATAAAGACTTTTCTTGTTCATCAAGGGTTTTAATTTTTTCACCATTTTGTGCAAATCTTACAATGATTTCAGGACTAGACAGTTTTTTAAGGTCAAAGGCATGCATAGGTTGCCCCAATTCCATCATTACATAATTTGTCATGTCAACAATATTGTTTATTGGGTTAAGGCCCATATCAATTAATGCTCTTTGCATCCATTCAGGAGAATCTTTTATTTCAATATTTTTAATTACAATTCCATTATATCTTCTGCATACTTCGGGAGTTTTAATTTCAACTTTTAAGTTAACTTCTGTTTTTTTATTATTGTAATCACTCATGAATTTATCATGATAGTAGTTTGGTTTAAGTTTTCCTTTAAGTATTGCAACAATTTCCCTTGCAAAGCCCAAATGCCCCCATAAATCAGGCCGGTGAGTAATTGATTTATTATCTATTTCAAGGAGAGTATCGCTAGTTTCTAGTATAGTTGATAATGGAAGGTCAAGAGCGGTATTTTTATCAAGTTTCATTATTCCACCATGGTCATTTGATAATTTTAATTCTCTTGCACTACAAAGCATTCCAAAAGATTCAACTCCTTTTAGCTTTCCTTTTTTTATTTTTAATGTTTTTTCTCCTTCAAGAGGTAAAACTGTTCCTACTTTTGCTAATGGAACTATATCTCCAACATTAATATTAGGAGCTCCACAAACAACTTGTAAAATTTCTTTACCTGTATCTATTTTAGTAACTTGTAAATGATCTGTTTCTGGTATTTTTTCTATTTCAAGTATTTTTGCACTATAAACCTGGCTTAAATGAGGATGAGTTTGTTTAAAACCTTCAACTTCTGCAATACTCATAGTAACTTTGTTAGAAAATTCTTTTATATTAATTTCTGGAAAATCTGCTAGTTTTCTTAACCAATTTAATGATATCCACATATATTATCCCCTATAGAACACATAAAGAGTGAAATTTAACATAAAAGTAGTATTATTTCAATATTTTTGTGATTTCAATATTTTAAATTTTTCTACTATTATGGTTTTGATTAATATTTTTATTATTTATGGCTCTTCAAAGCCTTGTGGCTTTTACGAGCAAATTTTTACTTTGGTCAAAATAAAAGTAAAATCACTTGACAACTTTGTAAAGCCACATTAGAATATAATAACTTTGTTATAAGGATTTTATTTTGAAGTTTTTATTTATTTTTTTAATAGTTGTAACTGTTTTTGTTTCATGCAAAGAAAAAGACTTGTTCTCTGTAAGATTACCTGAAAATCAAACGGATTTTATAACTAAAGAAAAAGTTAAGTATAATAGGGGCGTTCAGCTTAGATACTCTAAAAGCAAAACTATCTTTTTTTCTTCTATAGAAAATATGTTGAAATATGTAAAAAAATATAATTGGAATTTATTAAAAGCAGGTGTAAAAAAGGCTTATATTACTGATTATTACAAATCAAAAAATAAGAAAACTGAAATGTGGATTAACTTAAATGTTGCTTTTTTGGCATATATTAAAGATAGTAAAGGTAATAGAACATTAATTGCTTTTAATAATCCTAAAATTTTAATAAAACATAAAAATGATATTCTTCCATTAAATTGGAAGTATACAAAACCCATGAAAGCTAAGTATTTTACTTTTATTGAATTAATTAGGGAGTTAAGAGCAGTTAAAAGAGGTAAAAAATGAAAAATGGACAAATTCAGTTATATATGGGGCACTCAAAAGGTAAATCAACAGCTGCTCTAGGGCAATTAATAAGAGCTTATGGAAGAGGCTTAAATTGTGCGATTATATATTTTGATAAAGGTGGTTTTAATTATGGAGAAAGAAAGGTATTGAAACAACTAGAAATAAGCCATTTTATTACAGGAATGAATAGAATGGGTAAAACCGACTCTGATTTTAGGTTTGGAGTAATACAAGATGATATAAATGAAGCAAATAGAGGGCTAAGTATTTTAAAAGAATTAATGCAAGAAAATTATGATTTAATTGTTTGTGATGAAATTAACTCTACAACAAATTTAGGCATGCTTAAAGAAAGTGATGTTATTGAAGTATTAAAATCAAAACCTGACTCGGTAGAATTAGTTTTAACTGGTAGAGATGCCCCTCAATCCTTTATTGATATCGCTACTTTAGTTACTGAAATGAAATTACATAAGCATTATTATTATGATGGAGTTATGGCAAGAATAGGTATAGAATATTAATGGAAAAGACTCCTTCCTTATTGGGAATTATAATTAGATTAGCAATAGTTATTACATTTGCATTATTTGTGTTTTTGAAATTTTCTTTTGATATTTTTGACATCCACTTTGATAAAAGAGACTTAAAATATAGTATATTATTTGAACATGCAACAGGGGTCCAAAAGAATACCCAACTTGAAGTAAGTGGATTTAAAATAGGTCATGTGATAGCTATTAAACATATTAAAGATAATGGTAAAACTAAGGCTAAAATAGAAGTTGTGATTAATAAAAAATACCAAGATGTAATTACAGATAAAGCCTATATTTTTATTGCAAGAAGAAAGTTTATTGGTTTGACATTTATACAAATTATACCAACTTTAGATGGCAAAGTTTTACAAGATGGAGACACAATAAATGGAGTCTCGCCTCCAAGGTATAACCTGTTGTTTACTAGAGCCAAAGAACTATTAGTGTATTTTAATAAATTTCTAGAAAAGAGTCATTTTAATGATTTATTAAATGAATATAAATCATTAATTACTGAAATAAAATTATTAAAAAAAGATATTAATGAAAAATTACCTAGTTTAAAATCTAATAGCTTAAAATTAATAGCAGATGTAAAAAAACTAAAGAAAGTTTATAATAATAACTCAAAAAGTTTAATAAAAGATACTAAAACTGTTCTTTTAGTTACAAATGATATAATTACAAATAATAAGGGACAAATAATAAATACTTTAGACAAAAGTAGTGACTTATCTGATAAAATGATAAATTTAAAAGATGATAGTTTGTTTTTAATTCATAAAAATAGACCTAAAATTAATAAAATAATTGATGATATTGAGCTTTCTATTAAAAAAATAGATAAATTACAAAAAAAGATAGAAAATTTAACTGATACTTTTGATATAGGAATAGGAAATATTGGTTTATTTTTAAATGATAAAGAAATTTACGATTACAGTAGATTTATAATGAAAATAATTAAACAAGAATCTTATAGGTACTTATTACCTATTAAACACAAGTATAAATAAGATTTAATTAGGAATAGGAATTTTTTTTAGTATTTCTTTTATTACTTGACTTTCATTTATACCACTATATTTAATTTGGGAATTTAATTTTATCCTATGAGATATTACAAATGGAGATAATTCATAAATATACTCTGGTTTAACGAAATCTAATCCATCAAAATATGCTAAAACTTTTGATAAATCCATTAAGTCTATTGAGGCCCTTGGACTTGCTCCTATTAAAATATCCTTATGTTTACGAGTTGATTGAACAATGTTTACTATATAGGCTTTTAATTCAGGACTGATAAACACTGTTTTAGCTTGATTTCTTGCTAAATCTAAATCATTTTGACTTAAGCATGCTTGCAATTCATTTAGTTTATTACTATTTTCTTCCTTTTCTGATAATAAAGAGATTTCTTGGATTTGACTAAGATAACCTAGTGATAGCCTCATACTAAATCTATCTGTTTGAGCTTCAGGAAGAGGGTAAGTTCCACTCATTTCTAGAGGATTTTGGGTTGCTATTACAAAAAAGTTATCATTTAAAATATGTTTTTTACCATCTATTGTAACTTGATTTTCTGCCATTGCTTCAAGTAGTGCTGATTGAGTTCTTGGAGCAGCTCTGTTGATTTCATCTGCTAGTAAAATTGTTGTAAAAATAGCTCCTTTATGAAATTCAAATATATTTTTTTGAGCGTTGTAAATACTAACTCCCATAATATCTGACGGGAGTAAATCGGGTGTAAACTGAATTCGGTTAAAATCTAAGTTTAATGACTTAGAAATAGCTTTTGCTAAAGTAGTCTTGCCTGTGCCTGGAAAGTCCTCTAGGAGTATGTGTTTTTGAGCTATAATTGCAGAAACAATGTATTTTATTGTTGTTTGGTTACCTTTTATTACCTGTTTGATGTTATTTATTATTTTATTGTAAAAATTCATATTATTCGCTTAATATAAATTTAAATTCAACTCTTCTATTTTTTGCATGAGCTTCTTCTGTATTTCCTGTATCGGCTAGAATCTCTTCTCCATAGGTTGTTATTTCTATTCTCTCCTTAGGTATCCCTTGGCTAATAAAAAAATCCTTTACTACTAATGCTCTTTTTTCACCTAAAATAAGATTATATTCTTCGCTTCCTCGTTTATCTGTGTGCCCTCCTATTTTTACATTTACTTGTGGGTTAGCAATTAGAAAATCTAGATGTTTTAATAGTATTTTTTGGGCATCTTCACTTATTTGGTATGAGTTAAATGCAAAATATATTGTTTCTGGATTATAATTTGACACTACTTTTAATGAAATATTTTCATTTGCAGGGTCTTTTATTTCTGAAATATTTGGCTTGAAGTTATCTTTCTTTTCTTTTACTTCTTGTGGGGTATCATTATTAATAACTTTTTCTTTTTTGGGACATTTTTTAGTTTTTACCATTTTTATAATTTCATTTGCAGCCATGATTTTAATTTCTGCTTTGTCATCATCTCCTTTTTTCTGTAATTCACTAGCTTCTTTATATAAATCTTCTGCAGATTTTATATTGTCTTTTTGACAATCAAATTCTTGATTATTTTTTAGTTCTTCAAGGCTATTTTTAGTTTTAGTAAAATCTTTTGTTGTTTTACATGATGTGATAATAAAGCTAGAGAATAGAATTAATAGTATTATGTATGTTTTCATTATTTTTTCCTCCATGGTGACCATCTAGGTGTATAATATCTTCCTTTATCATGTGTTACTCTTATTGTTTTATTTCCATCTTTATCCATAATATAAATTTGATGTCTTCCGCTTCTTGTTGATAAAAATACAATAAATTCTCCATCTGGAGACCATGAAGGTTCTTCGTTATTACCATTATCTTGTGTTAACCTTACTATTTTATTTTCATCTGATAAGTCAATGTAAAAAATATCAAATTTATTTCTTTCATCTCTTGCTGTAAATAAAATCCTGTCACCTTTAGGGCTCCACTTAGGGGTTTGATTATAATTACCTTGAAAAGTGATCCTTTTCTGCTCTGTTCCATCACTATTCATAATATAGATGTGTGGGTTGCCACCTCGATTTGAAACAAATGCAATTTGTTTACCATCAGGACTCCAAGAAGGAGATGTATCAAGTGCTAAATTTTTTGTTAATCTTTTTACTATTTTACCGGTTTTAGAATTTATTAAATAGATCTCAGAATTTCCATCTTTAGATAATGTTAAGGCAATTGTTTTCCCATCTGGAGATAATACTCCTCCTGTATTTAAACCTCTTCTTGAAGAAATTGATAACAATTTACCTGTTGACAAATTTCTCATATATAAATCAGTATTTCCTCTTAAATATGATGTAAATAATATCTTGTGTCTTCCTGCCCAAGAAGGTAACATATTTATTGCTCTATTTTTGGTAATTGGTTGTTTTTTAGATTCATCAATATTCATAATAAATATTTGTTTTTTTCCTCTTACTTTTTTTGCATAAGAAATTTTAGTTAAAAAGATTCCATTTTTTTTACCAGATATAAAACCATAAATATCATTTGCTATAAAAGCAGCTAATTCATGGATATTAGTTTTATAGTCACTGTATTCTTTACCCCATATCTTTTTTTCTTCAATAGGAGAATATATTAATACTTTTACCTTTAGCTTATTTTTTTCTTCTTTTAAAGTAACTTTAAATAAATATTCAACTTTTAAATCTCGCCATTCACTAAATTTAATATCTACAATCTTCTCTCCATCTTTTATGTTTTTAGATAGGTTTTCAGGTAATACTTTAAAATATTGAATCATATTTAAATAAAAATTTAAAGATTTCTTAAAGTTCTTATTTAAGTTATTAGCTTTATAAGAAATTCCAATCAGTGGTAAGGCTTCTTGGTTTGCAACAATATCAACATCTGCATATATGTTGATTGATAAAATCAAAGTTAGTAAAATAAGTATATTTTTCATATTCCTCCTATAAATTCATAATAAACTTGGCAAAGCATAAATGCCCATATAATATAAACCATAAAAAACAATAAATATTCAAGTTTTCTTTTTTTTATTGTAATTTTTATGTTATAATGTTTTTTTATGGAGCATTTTAATATTAATGATGAAAGTATCAGTAATAATACCAACATATAATAGGTTAGAAAAGTTAAAGCGTGCTGTAGATTCTATTTTAGAACAAACATATAAAGATTTTGAATTGATTATTGTTGATGATGGCTCTACAGATAAAACAAAAGAGTATTTTGAAAACTTTGATGCTGTAAAATATATTTATCAAGAAAATAAAGGAGTTTCTTCTGCTCGAAATACAGGAATAAAAGCATCAGAAGGGGAGTGGTTAAGCTTTTTAGATAGTGATGATGAATGGCTTCCTAGAAAGTTAGAAAAGCAGATAGAATTTGCTGAAAATAATGAAAATATTAAGATAATTCATTCTAATGAAATTTGGATAAGAAATGGTGTTAGGGTTAATGAAATGAATAAGCATAAAAAACTTGGTGGCTGGATTTATCAAAATTCTCTTCCCTTATGTTTAATTTCTCCATCTGCTGTTATTATACATTCAAGTGTGTTTAATGAAAAAGGTCTCTTTGATGAAACTTATCCTTATGCAGAAGATTATGATTTGTGGCTCAGATTGACACCTTATTATGAAATAGGTTTTATAGAAGAGCCTTTAATAAAAAAATATGGTGGCGATGAAGACCAACTATCTAGGAATTGGGGACTTGATGAGTATAGAGTTAAATCTTTAGAAAAAATGATTAAAAACCCAGACTTAAATATTGGAGATAAAGAAAAAACACTTTTATTACTAAAAAAGAAATTAAAAATATTAGAAAAAGGATATCGAAAGCATAATAGAATTAAACTTGCAGATGAATTTAAAGAAAAATTAGAATATTATCTTAATTATAGCCTATAAAATATTTGTACTCTCTTGTTGAGTTTTGCTTTTATTAAATATTTACAATTTAGTTTATTTTT
>JAMOQH010000040.1 GCA_027064085.1 bacterium
CTGCTTTCTTAGAATAAGTATTCTTTGGTGAGTAGTCAAATCGATTATAGTTTTAGTTGAAATTTATTTAAAATCAGTAAGGTTTATAGATTAAATAAATAAATTTCATGATAAAATGTATTGTAATACATTTAGCAAATATGATTTTGAACTGTTCATATTATCATTATCCTTAATTGCAATTGATATCATAGTTATAGTTACAACTAGGAGCTGATGGATTAGTTAATATCACATTCTCCGAATCCATTGTTATTTATTATGCAATCATTTGTACATTCACGGATTTTCTCCCAATTATTCTCATTACATATTTCAAGATTATTTCCAATTTTAGAACATCTTGTTTTACCATTATGCCAAGCTTTACAGTCGGAATTTGCAACACAAACTCCCCCATTAGATTCATGATAACCAATGGGACATACGGAGCATTTAAAGTTATCTGACTTATCTATTTCTGCCCCTGATTGAACACAATATTTATTATTGATTTTACAATTAGTTGTTGTTCCCCAGTTTTTATTCTCATCACAAGTTTCAATATTTCCGTCAAAACACCTAATATTTTGAGGCATACATTTGCTTCCATTTGTTACACATGTTCCATTCTCACAAATTGGTTTTGTGGAATTTGTACAATCTTCATTTGTTGTACATTCAGGAGTAGTATTTGTTACACATATTCCATTATCACAGTGTTCGTTTATTTCACAATCTTGATTATTATTACATTTTAAACGACATTCTCCTTTGTTGTGGTCACAATATTCATTGTTACCACAATCACTGTTTATTTCACATGAATTGTCCCTGCAAATATGATTTTTAGTATCGCAATAGGTTTTTTCTTTATCGCATTCATTATCGGTATCACATTTATCAGAGAAATCTGTTTTGAAAATACAGGAGTTTAATTCACATACTGCATTACTAGGGCAATTATTATCTGAATTACAATTAATTTTATCTATTTCCAAATCAGAACATGCAATGAAAAATAATATAAGGAATAATAAAAATAATACTTTTGGCATAATCCTCCAATGGGTAATAAAACTTAAGTATAGGATAAAATAAATTTTAAAAATTATCAAGTAATTGCTTATTACATTGCGATTATTTGAAAAAAATGATATTTTATAGTATAAGTGATGTATAAATACTTTTTGGGGGTGCAATGAAATGGTTATTTTACATTTTGTTTTTGCTAATATTTATAGGGTGTTCTAATTTAAATGTGGATAATATTAAATGTGGAAATAAAGAGGATTGCCCCAAAGATGCTGAGTGTATTGATGGTAGATGTAAATTAAAAGAGGCAAATACAAATTGTACGGAAGATAAAAACTGTGAAAAAGGAGAGTTTTGCAATAATGGTAAATGTGAAGTGTCTCAAGCATGTAATGCTGTGAGGTGTGGCGAAGGTGGAAAATGTGAAGCTGTAAATAAAACGGATTATAAGTGTAATTGTGATAATACCCATGAAAACGAAAATAATAATCAGGATTCTCCATGTGTTTTAAGAAATCAGTGTAGTATTAATTCTGACTGTGGTGTATATAGTAGTAAATGTGATAACCATAAATGTCAATGTTTTATAGGATTTCATTTTGATGAAAATGATAAGAAATGTGTTATTAATGGTAGTGAAAATAGTGGTTGTTTAAAGGAAAATGCTAATTATGCCAGATGTAATGGGAAAACCCTTGAGAGATGTATGAAAAATACAAGTTGTGCAGAAAATTGTACGGGTATTAACTGGGGAAAATGGGAAAGGGAAAATTATCCCAATGATACATATATTTGTGCTTATAACAATGGTGTTGCATTTTGGGGAATAAGTTGCAATAATAATGTGGATTGTACTATAAATGGAGATAATTATACATGTAAAGAAACAATAAATAGTAATAAAAATGTATGTGTTCCCGAAAATATGTGTCAAAAAGATGATGATTATACTAATAACAACGAAATTTGCGTAAAAGGCGAATTTGGGAGTAATGTATTTACTATGACTGAAAATTGTATAGATGGAGAATTCAAATGTACCCCAATGAAAGAAGCCATAGAAATGTGTGTAAAATCGCTGGATTCAAATAAAACAGGGTGGATCTTTTTAGCTAGTTGTAACATAAATAATAAATACTGTAAAAAAGATGACGATATTGTTTATTGTGAAGAAAATAGTTGTAGAGATGATGATTCTAAGTGTGCTGATGATAAAACTTCTATGACATGTAATAATGGATATTGGAATTTTTCTTTATGCTCTGATAATGAAACCTGTAAGAATGGAGAATGCAAGTAATTATTGCTATGGTGCAATAATGGTGCAATAATAGCTTGAAAAAAATGATATTTTATAGTACAAAGGAGTATATAAATACTTTTTGGGGGTATATGTTTAAAATAATGCTACCATTATTTTTTATTTTGTTTTTCATTGCATGTTCTAATTTAGAATTAAATGAAATTGTTTGTAGTTCGGATAGTAATTGCCCCAAAGATGCTGAATGCATTGCTGGTAAGTGTAAATTGAAGGAAGTGAATACAAATTGTACGGAAGATAAAAACTGTGAAAAAGGAGAGTTTTGCAATAACGGTAAGTGTGAAAAAACTCAGGATTGTAGGGTTGAGAATTTTTGCTCAAATAACGAAACCTGTAATCAAGATGGAAAATGTATTTCAAAATGCAATAATGGAACAGGTTGTAATGATAGTAATCATGAAATTTGTGTAGCTGATTCAACGGCTACTGGTGATTATATTTGTAAGTGTGATGAGCAAAATGGCTATATAGACATAGGGGCAAATGGTAAATGTGAGAAACAAGAAGCTTGTGAAAACAATAATGAAAGATGTGACCCTTTGGGAACAGGAAAAATACAGGTTTGTAATGGTGGTAATTGGGAAGATAAGGCTGATAATTGCAACTGGAATGAAGAGTGCAATGACACGGACGGTACTCCTAAATGTGTTAAAATAAGTTGTGGTAATGAAGGTGATTTGAAATGTACCTCAAACAATGAAAGGTTATTAAGGTGTGATGTAGATGGTAGCTGGAAACTAAAAAAAAATTGTGAGGCATCAGGAAAAGTATGTAACAACGATACTAGTATGTGTGAAGATGTTTTAGTTTCGTGTGGTGAAATAAACTGTACTGAAACTGGAGAACAACCAAGTGATAGTAATCCCATTCATGGTGTGTGTGCTATATCAAGTAATACTGGAGGCGATGGCACTGATGTAATGCCAGAATGTTTTTGTGATTCTGATTATATGAATGATGGGCCAAAGTGTGTTTTTGCAACTAATACAGATTGTGAAGATGATACTATTTGTGGGGACAAAGATTTTGCAACATGTAGAGATATGGATGATATAATTGGGAATTATATGTGTATATGTAAAGCTGGATATGTTAGAGAAAATAATAATTTAAATTCAAAATGCGTAGAATGTGTTAGTGATAATGATTGTTATAATAATTTAAATTTTGGTACATTATATAAATGTAATACAAATACTCATAAGTGTGTAGAACAGAAATAATTATATTACTCCCTATAGTTTACATGAGGATATAATAAAATATATTTATTTAACATATTAAAATAATAAAAAAGAAATTTTATTTATAAAAGTTACTTTTTTGCATGGAAAACACCATTTATGGTGGTTGTAATGCCTAAAATTAAATCTTACTTAAAGCTTTTTCCAAATCAGCAATAATATCATCTGCATCTTCAACGCCTATAGATAATCTAATAAGTTCATCTTTAATTCCTGCAGCAAGTCTGTCTTCTCTTGGGATAGGGGCATGAGTCATCAATGCTGGTGATTGAGCTAAACTGTCTGTTGCACCTAAAGAAACAGCAAGAGTAAATAATTCAAGTGAGTTTAAAAATGTTTTTGCACTGTCTAAATTACCTTTTACTAAAAATGAAATCATTCCACCAAAACCATTCATTTGTTTTTTAGCTAGTTCATGTTGAGGAAAAGATTTTAATCCTGGGTACCATACTCTATCCACTTTAGGGTGATTTTCTAGAAATTCGGCAACTTTCATTCCGTTTTGGCAGTGTCTTTCCATTCTGAGTGAAAGTGTTTTTAAGCCTCTTTGAAGGAGCCATGCACTAAATGGAGGAATATAAGCACCATATTCTATTGTATCAGGCCTAATATCTTCCATAATCTTTTTGCTTGAAATTACAACTCCTGCAACAACATCTCCATGACCTCCAATGTATTTTGTACAACTATGTAAAACGATATCTGCCCCTAATTTTAATGGAGATTGTAACATAGGGCTCATAAATGTATTATCAACAACTACAAGTAAATCATGTTTATGTGCAATTTTCACTACTTTAGCAATATCTGTAAGCTCTAAAGTAGGGTTTGCTGGTGTTTCTATATAAACAAGTTTAGTGTTTTCTTTGATTGCAGATTCAAAAGCTTTTTCATCATCTAGGAATACCGAAGTTGTTTCAATATTAAATTTTTTAATTGTATGATGTAAAAAACCATGTGTTCCACCATAAAGAGATGGATTAGCAATAATGTGGTCTCCTGCACCTAATAATCCCATTACTACACCGCTGATAGCTGCCATTCCACTATTATATGCAATTGCTCTTTCTCCACCTTCAAGAAGTGCCATCTTCTCTTCAAATATTCTTGCATTATCATGGCTTAATCTTGCATAAATATGTGGAGCTAAATCAAGAGTTTCCTTGGCATGTGCAACGGCCTGAAATGCAGCAGCTCCATCTTCTACTTTTTTAAACGAATAAGTTGATGTTTGAAAAAGCGGTGACCCATGATGTCCCATTTCTCTTATAATATGTTCTCCCCCATGGATAGCTTTTGTTGACATTGCTTTTTTTTCTAAACCTTCCATTATTTCTCCTTAAAAAATAAAAGTAAAAAATTAATCACACTGATATTAGTCAATAGTTAATTCAAAATCAAGGTTTTTATTTATTATATAATAAAATTTAAAAAAACTTGCTAGTTTTCTAAATTTATTATAAAATTTTGCAATGAAGATTATTGTTTTATTACTAATTAGTTTTAATATTTTTGCTGAAACTGAATATAGAGTTTTAGAATTAAAATATGAAAAAGCGGTTAAGCTTTGGGAAAATGGACAGAACAAAGAAGCTTTTGATATTTTTGAGAAAAATTCACGAAAAAATCATCCTCCATCAATGTTTTATTTGGGCTTATATCATTTATATGGTTTCAATACTGTTGAGATATCTTATGATACTGCATTTTATTTTATAAATAAAGCCGCTGATAAGGGATTTTTAAAGGCTGAACTACAAAGAATTATCCTGTATTATTACGGAATTGGAATACCAAAAGATAGGGAAATTGCAAAACATAGGTTTTCTGAAGTGTATCCATATTTTAAATTGATGAATAATGAATCAAAGTCATTTTTATTAATTTTAATTAATTTAAAAGTAATGTCTAAGAATAAAAAGAATAAATATGTGAAAAAATTAATCAAAAAATTAAATCATACTAAAAAGAGGTTGTCTAAAATTAATTTAATATTTTTTTATAGAACATTTAGGCATTATATCTATTTAAACAAAAGTAAGGTAAAAAAACTTATAAAATTAGAAATAAAAAGAGGTGATGCAGAGGCAGAGGCTTTATATTATGAAGAATTTCATAATGAATTAAGAAAATCAGAGGTGTTAGATTATATATTTAAGGCTGCAAAACAAGGGGATTCTAATTCTCAATACAATCTCTATTTACATTATGATAGAAAAAATAATAAAAAAAAGAAGTTCTTTTGGTTAAAAAAGGCTGCTAAAAATGGTTCTGAATATGCAAAAAAGAAATTGAGGACTATGAAGACTTTTATGAGTGAATAATTTCTTTCAATTTTTAATGATTTTAATGAAATTTTTTTATAAATTGATTGTTTATAGATAGTAGAAAATTTTAGTTGAATAATAATTTTAATTTTGTTATTATTCACAGTTTATTTATGTTGGTTATATTTATAGGAGTTAAAGTGAATAAGTCTTTAAAGAATTTTATGGCAGTTACACTAGCATTATTTGGTTTTATGTTAGGAAAAGCATGTGTTGAAGAGCCAACACCTGATTTAAAAGCCCAAAACAAATTGTTTAGTAAAAAAACAGCTGGAGTTGCAAATCGTGGTATTAAAAGAGCAATTGACCCTAGAGCTTTAAGAAGAGTTAATAGAAGAGTTGCTGCAAAAACAGTAAAAGACCCACGATACAAGATCCTTGTAAATAATTCTATGCCTTGGAAAGGGGAGAAGGATGCTCTTGTAACAATAGTTGAATTTTCTGATTTTCAATGTCCTTTCTGTTCAAGGGTAGAACCTACTATTAATCAAATTATGGATAAATATAAAGGACAGGTTAAAGTTGTTTGGATGAATAACCCTCTTGGGTTTCATAAAAATGCAATGCCTGCAGCAGAAGCCGCTTATGCTATTTTTAAATTAAAAGGTGATGCTGCTTTTTGGAAGGCACATGGGAAGTTTTTTCATAATCAAAAAAAGTTAAGTCCTGATTTCTATAAGGAAGTTGCAAAAGAACTTGGTGTTGATATGACTCAATTTGAAAATATTACATCAAAGCATATATATCAGAAGGTTATAAAGTCTCAACAGGCAACTGGAGCTAAACTTGGTGCAAGAGGAACGCCTGCTTTCTTTATTAATGGTAAATTTTTAAGTGGTGCACAACCTTTTAGTAAATTTAAAGTTGTTATAGACAAAGAATTAGCTTATGCAAAAACTATTTTAGCTAGAACTAAAAATAAAGCTGGTTTATATAATGAAATTATTAAAAATGGTTTGACTAAAAAAGTTGCACAACCAAGAAAAAAGAATAATAGAAAAAGACCAGGTACTCCTGACCCAAATAAAGTGTATTTTAATGATATATCAGATGCTCCTTTTAAAGGTCCAAAAGATGCTCTTGTAACTATAGTTGAGTATTCTGATTTCCAATGTCCATTTTGTGGAAGAGTTGAGCCTACTGTTGATCAAGTAATGAAAGATTATGCGGGTAAAGTAAGAGTGGTTTGGAAAAATTTTCCACTAGGATTTCATAAAAATGCTATGCCTGCAGCAGAAGCAGCTCATGCTATTTATAAACTAAAAGGTGATGTAGCTTTCTGGAAGGCACATAATAAATTTTTTCATAATCAAAGAAAATTAAGCCTAGATTTTTACAAAGAAACAGCAAAAGAACTAGGTGTTGATATGGGAAAATTTGAAAATGCTATTTCAAAACACACTTATCAAACAGTTATAAGAAAACAAATGAGCGAAGGAAGTAAAGTTGGTACTCGTGGAACACCTGCTTTTTATATTAATGGTAAATTTTTGAGTGGTGCACAACCTATAGCTAATTTTAAAAGAGTTATAGATAAAGAATTAAAAAATGCTGAATTAATGGTTAAAAAAGGTGTTGCAAAAAATAAAATTTATGAAACCCTAATGAAAAAAGCAGAAAGAAAGTTGGCTGCTGCTCCTCAAAGAAGAAGACCAAATACTCCAGATCCTAAAAAGGCATATTTTAATGATATAAAAAATCGTCCTATTAAAGGAGCAAAAGATGCTATTGTAACAATAGTTGAATATTCTGATTTTCAATGTCCATTTTGTGGAAGAGTTGAACCTACTGTTGATGCTGTAATGAAAAAATATGCAGGTAAAGTGAGAGTAATTTGGAAAAATTTTCCACTAGGATTTCATAAAAATGCTATGCCTGCTGCAGAGGCAATGGAGGCTATTTATCATTTAAAAGGTGATGCTGCATTTTGGAAAGCACATAATAAATTCTTTCATAATCAAAGAAAATTAAGCCCAGATTTTTATAAAGAAACAGCAAAAGAGCTTGGTGTTGATATGGCTAAATTTAATGATGCAAATTCAAAGCATACTTATCAAGGTTTAATTAAAAAGCAAATGAGTGAAGCTAGTAGAGTCGGTACTCGTGGAACACCTGCTTTTTACATTAATGGTAAATTTTTATCTGGTGCTCAACCTCTAGCTAATTTTGAAAAAATTATTGATCAAGAAATTAAAAATGCAGAAGCTATGCTTAAAAAAGGGATAGCTAAAAATAAAATTTATGAAACTATCATGAAAACAGCTGAGAAGAAACTTTCTGCTGGTCCTGCACCAAAAAGAAGACCTGGAAGTCCAGATCCTGCAAAAGTTTATTATAATAACTTAAATGGTGGACCAGCTCGTGGCCCTAAAGATGCTTTAGTAACTATAGTAGAATATTCTGATTTTCAATGTCCTTTCTGCTCAAGAGTTGAGCCTACTATGGATAGAATAATGAAAGAATATGCTGGTAAAGTTAGAATTATTTGGATGAATAATCCACTAGGATTTCATAAAAATGCTATGCCTGCAGCAGAAGCAGCTTATAGTATTTATAAGTTAAAGGGAGATAAAGCTTTTTGGAAAGCACATGCTAAGTTTTTTAAAAATCAAAGAAAGTTAAGTTCAGAATTTTATACTGAAACAGCTAAAGAACTTGGTGTTGATATGGGAAAATTTGAAAACGCTACTTCAAAACATACATATCAAGGTATAATTAAGTCTCAGCAAATGCAAGGGGCTAAAATTGGAGCAAGAGGAACACCTGCTTTCTTTATCAACGGTAGATTTTTAAGTGGTGCAAGACCATTTGAACATTTCAAAAAATTAATTGATGAAGAACTTGCAAAAGCTCAAGCAATGGTTAAAAAAGGTACTTCTAAATCTAAAATCTATGGTACTTTAATGAAAAATGCAGAAAAATCTGTAAAATAATTATTTCACTCCAAAATTTAAATCTATATATTTAACATAAAAAATAAATAAAATCTTACCTAGCGATATGAATGATTTAAGAAAATAAATATTGTAATACTTTGTTTTTTTTAAATTTTATGTTATAGTATTCATTATAATATATTTATTTGGAGGATTATATGTTTAAGAAGTTTTTGCTTTTGTTTTTTATTTCTTTAGTCTTTATTTCTTGCGGAGAAGACAAAAATACTGATAAAAAAGATTTGTGTAAGGGTGTTGTTTGCCAAAATGATGGAACTTGTAAAGAGGGAAAATGTGAGTGCAAAGAGGGTTTTACTGGAGACACTTGTGAAACTGAAATCACCGTAGATAAGTGCAGTCCTAATCCATGTAAAAATAGTGGAGTTTGTAGTGTAACAAGTGATGGTTTTACTTGTGATTGTAGTAACACAGGTTATGAAGGAGATACTTGTGAAACTGAAATCACCGTAGATAAGTGTAATCCTAATCCATGTAAAAATAGTGGAGTTTGTAGTGTAACAACTGATGGTTTTACTTGTGATTGTAGTAACACAGGTTATGAAGGAGATACTTGTGAAACTGAAATCACCGTAGACAACTGTAATCCTAATCCATGTAAAAATAATGGAGTTTGTAGTGCAACAACTGATGGTTTTACTTGCGACTGTAGTAATACTGGTTATGAAGGTGATACTTGTGAAACTGAAATTACTGGAGGATGTATAGATAATAGTACTTGTGATGATGGTGATCCTTGTACTGTTGATTCCTGTGACATTGTAACAGGTTTTTGTATGCACTATATTGGTAATGATGGACTTATTTGTGATGATGGGGATCCTACAACAATAAATGATGCTTGTAATTCTGGAGTTTGTGAAGGAACTAGTGCAGAAACTTGTGATGATGGTATAAAAAATCAAAATGAAAGTGATATTGATTGTGGCGGTAGTTGTTCAGGTTGTAGTGCGGGAGAAAGTTGTAATAATGTTCTTGATTGTAGCAGAGGACTTAGTTGCACGAGAGGAGTTTGTACTGATACAGTTACAGAAACTTGTAGCGATGGCATAAAAAACCAAGATGAAACTGATATTGATTGTGGCGGTAGTTGTTCAGGTTGTAGTGCGGGAGAAAGTTGTAATAATGTTCTTGATTGTAGTAGGGGACTTAGTTGCACGAGAGGAGTTTGTAATTAAAAATAATTTTAGACCTAGACTAAAATTTCCATGGAAAATTTGACTAGTCAAAGTTGAAATGGCAAAAATCTTATACAATATAAATAACAAAGTAAAAATACCTTGATAAACGAATAACAATCTAATATAATACGCCCTTATTGTTATACTTAATTTTAAGAGGTAATATGAGAAATGAATCAAGTAAGGGAAATTGGATCGCATTACTAGTATCAGTACTTATTGCAGTTGCTTTTATAGGAGCTTTAACTGTTTTTATTGGCGGAAGTCGCTCTGGTAACTTATTAATTGGTGAAACTAGCATGGCTGTTTATCCCTTTACTTTACAAAATATAATGCATTTATTTTTCTTTATTGGTTTAGGGCAATTAATGGTAAGATGGAAAAGTACAACTAGAGAAAATGTATTTTTAAATGAAATGGGTTTTTTACCTACTAGCGAAGCTGATAGTTTAAATACCGATGCTGAAATACAAGAAATTAAAACAAGAGTTGAAAAGGCTGCAAATAGTAGTGCTTTTTTACCTGATTTAATAAATGTGAGTATAAATCAGTATTTTAAAACACATTCTGTAAGTGATACCTTATCTGTTTTAAACAGTAATTTAGAGTTAGAAACTCATAGGCTAGATTTAAGATATTCAATGACTAAATATGTTGTATGGGCTATTCCTACTTTTGGTTTTATAGGAACAGTTGTTGGTATTGCTCAGGCTCTTGGAAACCTAAATATTGATGATTTGACAGGTGAAAAAAAAGCTGCCGCATTTAAGGTTTTAACATCAAATCTTGGGCTTGCATTTGATACAACAATAATATCACTAGCTTTATCGGCAATACTTGTATTTATTTTACATGTTGTGCAGAAAGGAGAAGAAGAAAGTGTTAATAAAGCAGGGCAATATGTTCTTAGAAATTTAATTAATAGAATTAGTCCTGAAAAAAATAAATAGGAGTTAAAATGCAACGAAGAAATAAAGAGGTTACAATCTTTAATCTTTCTATGCTTGATGTTATGACAGGAGCGTTGGGTGCAGTTATGATTATTATGATAGTGCTTTTAACTCAAAAGATTGGTGCAGAAGAGGATAAATCTCCTACTAAATTATCTCAAAATGCTGATTCTTTAGCTAAAAATGCTAAGAAATTAACTCAAAAGGCAATAGAGTTATCTAAAAAAGACAAGGAAACTCAAAAGGAAACAAAAGAATTGGTTAAAAAAGCAACAGAGTTATCTAAAAAAGCTATTGAGTTAACTAAAAAAGCTTTAGAAATAACAAAACAGAAAATTTTTCTAAAAGAATGGGAAGCAGAATTAAAAAAGAGAGAACAAGTTGTTAAGAAAAAAGAAAAAGAACTAAAAGTTAAACCAAAGAAAATTGTTGAATCTGGTGGAAAAGTAGGTTTTAAAATACCTAAAAATGTTGTGCTTATGATTGATTTATCTGGAAGCATGACAGATAATCCAGATCATGAAAATAGAATGGACCAAGTTAGAGCTGGTTTAAAAATGATGATTGCAACAATGAGTAATGAATCAAAAGTTGATATAGTATTCTTTCCTACTTTTGCTAATTTAAAAGATACTGCAAGCTGTAAAGCTTTGTATACAATTCCTGCAGAATGTAAGGGAAAAAGAAGAGATTTAGCCTATAAAGATAAAAATTTAAACTGTTATAAATATGGGAGCTTTAATAATAAATTAATATCTTTAGATAATGATAAGGTTAAGTATGATTTTTATAAAAAAATATCTTGTTTAAAAGCAAACTGGAATACTCCAACAATTCCTGCATTAAAATATGTTTTAGAAAATTATAAAGATGCGGAAGGTGTTATTCTTTATAGTGATGGTACTCCCGATACAATGAAAGAAGGAGAATCGGCAGATGAATTAGTTGCTGAAGTTAAGGCTTTAAATAAAGATAATAAAAAAATATATACTATTGGTGTAGGAAGCGAGTTTAGAAATAATAAAAATACACCAGCTGTTAATTTTCTAAAGAAATTAGCTAGTGATAACAATGGACATTTTGTTGGCTTTTAAGTAGATATAATATTTATATGTATATGAATTGAGGAGATATGGATAGTAGTAAGATGCTTGAATTCAAAGTTGGAATTGTTGTGATTATAACTATATCAATTGCAGCTGCTTTTATTATATTTATGGGGGATTTTAAATCTGAAAAAGGAATTAATATTTTTGTTGATTATACTTTTTCTGGTTCAATAAAAGATGGAGCTGCTGTTAAAATATCTGGTATAAAGGTTGGGGTAGTTAAAAAAGTTGAATTTAAGCATGGTAAGAAAAACAAATTTGGTAAAAATATTCTTGTTAGATTGCATATCTTTATCAACAATAAATATAGAGATACAGTAAGGGAAAATGCAGTTTTTTATATTACAACAGCAGGCATACTTGGAGAGTTGTATGTTGAAGTTAATCCCGGTGATTTTAACAAAAAAGAATTAGCTGATAAGTCAGTTGTAATGGGAATTGCTCCACCTAAAATGGATTTAATGTTAACACAAGCTTCACAATTATTAGACTCTGCATCAAAATTGCTTAATGAAAATGGAGATCTAATCACTGATTTATTATCTGAATTATATACTTTAACTAAGTCAGCAAATTCAATAATAAAAGAAAATAGAGAAAAAATTACATCTGTATTAAATTCTACTGATGATTTATTGAAAAATTCTGTGAAATTAACAAATTCTGCAAATAATATAGTCGGAGATGGTCATAAAATCAGAAATATGATTTCAGACCTTGCAAATATGATTAGTAAAATAAATAAAAAATTAGACCCTATGTTAAATTCTGTTGATACAACCTTATTATCTGCAAATGATCTTTTAATTGAAACAAATGGATTTCTTAAAAAAAATAAAGATAATATAGGCAAGCTAATAGACAATTCTGTTAAACTTACAGATAAAACCAACGATACTTTAAATACTACAAATAAAATGTTAAATGATGTTTATGATGGAAAAGGAAATATTGGTAAGTTTTTTAAGGGTAGTGAAATTTACTATGCTGTAAAGGAATTGGTATTTACTCTAAAAAAAGATCCATGGAAGGTTATGTGGAGAGGAGAATAATAAATGATTATTGACTTAGTTTTAGCTGGAGGAGCGTTGCTTTGGGCAATATTAGGCTATATGTCTGGTGCATTGAAGCAAATATTTAAATTAGTTGTTATTATTGCATCATATTTTGCAGCAAAACCTATTTCTAAAATGTTTACGGGAAATGTTGAAAATTTAACAGGCCTTCCTAAAGAAATGGCTACGGGAATATCTTTAATGCTTGTTTGGTTTATTATTGCACTGATTTTATCTATAATTTCTTCTATAATTATAAGAAAGTTATTTGATTTAGGTGGTAGTGAGCTAAAAGGAATAGATTCAATAGGTGGGCTTTTATTATCTTCTTTAAAATATTTGGCAGTAATTTATCTTTTGATTGCATCAATACTATCTTTCAGGATGTTTCTTAATAGTAAATTTCCATCATTTATAGATAAATTGGATGAGTCAAATATAGTTGGCTTTATTGAAAATAATAATTTTTTAAATGATGTTGAAAGAGTAGAATTTCCTTCAAGACTAAGTAAAATTGCTATTTTACCTTCAGTAATGCCTAAAATAGGGAATGATTGTCTAAAAATGCATAAAGCTAAAATTGCTCCTAATTTTTGTTATAATTTACTTAAATTAGCTCCTAAAACTAAAGATGGAAAAATAAATGTTTTAGATAAAGATTTCAGAAAAATTTTGCAAGATCCTTCATTTAAAAAATATATAATGAGTAAAAAAGTAGGGTATTGGATTAAAAAGGCTCAAAAAGAAAGAAAAACAGGTGTTAAATTAAAAAATAAAAAAGAGGAAAAATGAGTAAATTATTTTATCAAACGGTTTTTGGAAATGGAGAATTGCTTACTCCTATAATAGAAAAAAAATTTGAAGAAAACAATATAATAGATTTGGTATCTGTTTCTGCTTATAAAAAAGATTTTGAATTAATAAAAAAAATATATCAGAAGAGTACAGAACAAGAAAATGAAGATTTTGAACTTTTAGATGAACTTATATTTTATTTAGCTTACTTTAAAGATGGAATAGAATTATTAGAAAAAATATATGAAGTTACTAAAAATAGTAAATTAAGATTAGAGATAATTTCTTCTATAACAGAAATTGATAGAGAAAAGGGGGGCGAGTACATAAAAGAGTATGTTAGTTCTGATGATTTAGGAAAATTGAGTATAGGGATTTATTTAATTGATAGATTCAATGTTGTTGAATTAAAAAAAGAATTGATTCAAGTAATGAGTAGACCTATGCTTGAAGATTTAAAATATCAGGCATTATTTACATTAGGTAAATTAAAATATGAAAAGATATTACCTCTTCTTTTAAAAGGTACTGTTAATAAAAATGACCAACAACTTTTATATATAGAAGCAATAAAAAATTTTGATGATGAAAAGATAAAAAATATTTTAGTAAAAGAAGCAAAAAAAATGTTTCAAGATAAATTAATTAAATTGAAGTTGGCTCAAATTATATATCCATATAATAAAGATGTTGCTAATTCTATATTTGCTAAATTTTTAAAATCTAAAAAGCTAGATATACAAGGTTTTACTATTGAATTGATTGCAAGTTTAAAAAATGATAAATTTATTAATGAAGTAAGTGAAATATTTAAGTCTTCTCAGTCATTTAATAAAGCTAATGCTATTATGTATTTTAGAAAGATAAATTATAGCTCTAAACTAAAGGATTTACAAGAATTTTATTTTTCTGATAATGCTAATAATAATATGAAGATGGAAATATTAAAATTTGTTTCTGAAGTTGATAAAGATGAGAATTCAATTAAAGAGTTTCTAGAAAGATTACCTGAAAATGATAAAAAGATATTATTAAAAAATATTATTGATAACTCACTAAAGAAAAGGAATGTATAGATGGGTTTTACTAGAGAATATGTTGAAAAGAAAGGATTATTTTTAGTTTTTGAAGGAACTGATGGTGCAGGAACAACTACTCAAACCAAATTGTTAAAAAATATTTTGGTAAAAAAGGGTTATAAAGTTTTGCTAACATCGGAACCATCTACTGAATTTATCGGAACTACTATTAGGCAAATATTAAATGGTAGGATTACTTCAAAAACATCAGAAGAAATAGATCCTAAAACAATTGCATTATTATTTGCTGCGGATAGATTAGATCATTCTCAAAATGTTATTATACCTGCTTTAAAAAATGGTTATATTGTTATCTCGGACAGATATAAACTATCCTCCTTTGTGTATCAGGGAAAATTTACCAAAGATGAGTCTTGGGTTGAATTAATAAATAAATATGCACTTGAACCTGATATGACATTCTTTATAGATATTAATGGTGAAAAAGCATTTGAAAGAATTAGTAGAAATAGATCTTCTCTAGATATTTTTGAAAAAAGGGAATTTGTTATTGATGTAGCAAATAGGTATAGAAAAGTATTTAAAAAATATAGGAACACAAAATTATTTACAGTTGATGGAAGTTTAAATATTAATAATATTAATAAATTAATTACAAATTCACTTAAATCTCTTTTTTAAATAATACTTCAAACTTTAGTTTTATATTGTTTATAATATAGCTTAATTCAAAGATAAATGAGTACATTATTGCAACAACTATATATAAATTCTTATAGTTTTTATTTTGAATAAAAACATTTATCATTGTTCCTATGCTTGGGTATTTATATATTTGAATGATGTTAATAAATGAAATAATAAATTCAAGAACAATAAACCAAATTATTGTTTCTAAAAAGAAAATTGCTATAGGAATTGTTATTATTGGTAAAATGTGTTTTCTTATTATTTCAAATCTTTTTAAGCCCATGGAATAAAGAGCATTAATAAATTCCTTGTTTTCAATTTCACTAATCTCTTGTATGAGGGTGTTAGAGAAACTATATCCTCTAATTATTGAAACTATTAGAATTAAGTTTAATGTTGTTATTGGAGAGAATAGAAATAGTAAAATAAATATATATAGTATTTCGGGGAAAATAAATATATTATCTAGAATAATTTTTATTATTCTAATGCTCTTTGTCAAATTAATTAAAATAAGTACTATGCCAACGAGCATAGACACTAGAGCAACTCCTAATGATAATATTATGGATTTTCCTAGTGAATATAATATGTTATTGTAATTCAGAGTGGTACTTGTTGTGTAATCAAATATTAAAAAATAAATAATAATAAAACTTAAAAAAAAGTAGAAAAAACTATGTTGCCAATTTATTAAAAATTTTATATTTGAAAATAATTTTTTAATTATTTGTTTCATTTTGACTAATCTCTTTTAAATTTATAAAAATCATGAAATCTATAAAAATTTTTGTAATTAATATCATTATACCTATAAATAAAATATCTATTCTTAATATATTAAAATTTTGTTTTATTAAAAATTTTAGAAATAACTTTCCTAATCCATTAAAATCCAATAAGTATTCAAGTATTATAACATAAGAAATAATTGGTATAATTAAGGTTTTAATTTTTTTTAATAAAAATATATTTATATTTTTATATACATACTTTTTAAAAATAGTAGATTCTTTTATCCCATAGAACCTTAACGCATTAATTTCTTTTTTATTTTTTTCTCTAATGATAATTGATTCAATACTTCTAAAAATAATTAGTATGGTTATTGTAAAAAGTAGTAAAATATACTGAAGTAATTTTTCTTTATTTGATAAATCAAGTATATGAGTAAACAGTGCTAAAAATACAATGAGCATTAGTGATGGGATCAATGATAATAGATAAAGAGATTTATCTATTATTTTATAAAATAAATTTGATTTTCTTTTTATTTTTAATATAACTATAATTATAAAATAATATGAAAATATAATAGTGAATAATGTTATAATTAGAGTCCTGAAAAATAAAATTGAAAAAACTTGATATATACTTGTTTTATTTATTGTACCAAAATTAAATGAAAAGGTTGATATAATCCAATTCGCAAATTGAGTATCTGTAAAAATTGTTTTTATTTGATTTGAAAGGGTAAATTCTTGATAGTAGTAATGATATTTCGTATGAAAATATTTAAAATATTCTATAATTAACTCTTTATGTTCAAATGATTTTTTTTTAAAAATAGGCTTTTCTTTAATATTATTTATTAATCTATATAAGGGTTTGCTTGCGTTATAATTTAATGAGTCATGATCAATTAAAAAATTTAGAATATATGGAGTTGCAAATTTTCCAATATTTTTCAACTTGATTTCTGTTTCTTTTCTCGTTTTAGAATCTAAAATCCATTTTCTTAATAAAAAATTTATATGTTTTTTGGTATATTGTTTTTTTATTTTAGACCATCTTTCAAGATAACAGTCTAGGTTATATTCTTTACAATTATTAATTACTTCTAGTTGTTCTAATATTTCAATATATTCAGTCTTATGTGCTTTGTCTTGATATATTCTATTAAAAAGAGGATTTAATAAAAAACTTCCTTTATTTAGTAACTTTTTATTTATTGTTTTCTTATCCTTTTTGTTAGTAGATAATAAATATTGATCAATAAGTTGTTCTATGCTATTGATATTATTAGATGGAGATAAGTTTAATAGAATTGGTTCTTGATTCTTAAAAAATAAAATTGTTAGAATAAAAGTAATAACAACTAATACAATATATTGAAATAATACTTTATTTAGATAATTAAATATTTTTTGAAACATTAATCTTTTTTAGGCATATTTTTAATATTTACATTTCTTAGGGCGTATCTAATGATTTTGGATTTATTGATTCTGTGATACCCTTGTTCTTTAAGCTCTTTTAAATAGTCTTCTAGAAGATCATAATCATCATTGTATAGTGAAATTGTTATCACTTTGTATGTTTCTTTATTATTAATTTTTCTTTTTTTCACTTCTTTTTCTTCTTCGACAATACCAAATAAAGCTAATTTAGCGTTTTCGTCCATTTCAACTCCTAATTATATCGTTTAATATTTTTAATTCTCTTTTTATCTGAGATTGTTTGAGCTAATGCTTGATATTCGTGGTATCCTTTTAGTTTAGGACTTAAAACAACTGCAACTCCATCGAATGAAGCTGCCCTAATATCAGCTCTGTCCCTGATTGGTGCTAAAATCATTGATGGGCCATATTTGGTTTGCAATTCTTTTACTATTTTCTTGGATATTATTCTTTCACCAATAAATAATGTAGGAAGGATTCCTAAAATATCTATTTGGTGGTTATAGAATTTTTTAATATCTTTGATTGTTCCCATAACTTTTTCAACTGTTGCAAAGGATAAGTAATCACAAGATGCAGGTATAATGATTTCATCTGCAGCATATAGTAAATTTTGATTTAACACGCTTAAAGCAGGACCTGAATCTGTAATTATATAATCATATTGTTTTTCTACTTCTTTTAGTTTTCGTGCAAACACTTTATGCCTTGTTTTGATGGCTTCATACTTTACTAAATTAATATTTACTGCGGCTAAACTTTGGTCAGAGAGTAATAAATCTAGGTTATTTAGACCTTCATTGTTTTTATAAATAACATCTTTAATAGATGTATTATCAGAAAAAACATTATATAGAGTCTTTCTTTTTTTATTATCTTTTAATCTTAAAGAAATACTTATGTTGCCTTGAGGATCACCATCAATCAATAGCACTCTAAATCCCATCTGAGAAAGAGCGACTGAAACATTTAAAGCACTTGTTGTTTTACCTGTCCCCCCTTTTTGGGTGTATATAATTATTTTTCTGGTTGAGTCTGTCGCTTTATTTAAACCACTTGCTTCCCTAGCTTTTCTTTTAATGTCAGAAATAAAGTTTCCCTGACATTCTGTAGAACATAAGTAGTACTCTGCTTTTCCACCTAACTTTAATGTTTGATAATTATGAACAACTCTAAATTCTTTGCCACATTGATCACATTTTTGAACCGGTCTATCCTTTTCTAGGTATTGCTCTTTACAGTTATATGAACATAAGTAAACTTTTTCTCCATTTTCATTTTCTATTGTATATGCTGAGATTTTAGGAGTAAATTCTTTGCCACAAATTTTACATTTTTTACGATTTCTTCCAGAAAGAAATGATATCTCATCCATAGATCTTCCCCTAATTAAACATCCAATAATTATACTCTTGTAGTAATTAAATGTCAAGTTATTAAGAACTTAATAATTAGATAACGGTTATATTTTTAAGTTATTAAGCTTATAATAACTAATTATTAAGTTCTACCTGTTAAATCCTTTAGTGTTTTTTCCACAAATATCAGAGTAAATACATGTTCTACAATGTAAATTTTCTTCAATAGCCAAAAAATCTTCTCCTAAATCAAAAATTTCTTTAAATAATTCTTTTAATAAGCTTTCAAATTCTTTGAATATGTGTTCTTTTATGTTGTTATTGATTATTACATTATCATAAATATTTAAAGAATTTTCTATTTTAGACTTATCCATAATAAAAAATGCACTAGATTTAAAACTATTATTAGGGTTATAGCAATAGGCATAGTGTAAAAGTTGAAAAGATATTTCATCTAAATTATTATTAATTTCTTTTAACTTTTTGAAATTACTTGATTTACCTGTTTTATAGTCTATGATTCTTATCACTTTTTGTTTATTTAAATTTATAATATCAATTCTATCAGCACTCCCTTTTAATTTGATAATAGAATCTTTATATTTAAATTTTCTTTCTAGTTTCTCTTCTAGTTTTAATATTTGAAAAGGATTTTTTTCATCATATTCTAAAAGTTGTAGTATAACTTTATCTAGAATATTGTAAATTAATTTTCCTGCACCTCTATCAACCTCTTCAAGAAGCTCCTTACTTATTTTATCTAAAATGATTTTATACGAGTTTTTTAAGTTTGAGATTACTTTAGTATTAATAATCTTTTTATTTTTATATAAATTTTCTAAAGTTTTGTGAAATATTAATCCAAATGTTCTTGGATCATTTATCGTATTTGGAGAGTCATATTTATTTAATTTTAAAATATAATCAAAATAAAACTTTAATGAGCATGTTCTGTATGTATTTAACATACTTGGAGAGAAGTTATAAGTTTTTAGTACATTGATAATGTCTTCATTTTTATTTATCTTAATATTTTTAAAATTATTTTTCTTTGCTTCAAATGTTAAAAAATTATTTTCTAAATTGAGGTTTTTATTAATGTTTGTATACTCTAATAAAATTTGTTCAATATATCTAGATTTTTCTCCTTTATCTTTAATATTATCGTGATAAAATATTTCAATATTTTTAGCGTGTTGTATAAGTCTATAAAATAAGTAGGATGTGTCTGATTCTTGTGTTTCATAAGTTGTTAGATTGTAGTTAAGTCTTGTTTCAAGTGGAATAGAAGTATTTAATTCTTTTTTATGAGGAAAAATATTTTCATTCACTGATAAAAATAAAACATTTTCAAAATCTAATCCTCTTGTGTCTTCTAAAGTTAATATTTGAACACCATTAAATAAAGGGGTATCAAAAGGAACTCTTTGAGATGAAAAATAATCATTGTATAGCCTCCAAACTATTTTAGGAGGGAGTTTTATATCTAACTTATCAAGGTGATCGTTAATTAAATTTGTAGTTATTTTAAAATATTCTAGTACAACTGTTTCAAGTTTTCTTGTTTTAAATATATCATCATTTAGAACAACTGTAGTTAAGGTATCGTTGACAAAATTTATTGTTTGAATAAAATTAGTTTTTGTTTTCCAATTTTCTATTATATTTGAATATAAAGAATTATTTAATAATTCTTTTATTTTTCTTTTTGGAATAAAATTTTTACCATAATTTTCAATTTCACTTATTAAAAAAGTTGTATTTTGAGAGTATTCAGATGCTATTATTTTAAAATATGGATGGATTAATAAATTTAATATATCTTTTTTATAGATGTATTTGTTATTTTTATAATTATTTTCATGTAATAGTATAATTGTTTTTATTAATCTATAAATTAAAGTTTCTTTAAGTGGATAATTTATAGATATATTTAATTCTTTAATTTCTTTGGGTAATGATGTTAATAGGGGAGTTAAGTACTCTTTATTTTCTAAGATAATTGCAGTATTATTACCTCGTACTTTGTTGTCAATAATTAAATCTTTTAATTTATTAGCAAGAGCTTTAATTTCTGCTATTTTTGTAGATGTTGCATTTATTGAAATATTGACTTTCTGAGCTTTCATTTTGTTTTGAGTCCAATTTATTCGTTTTAAATCTAATTCTTTAATATGTTTTCTTAATAAATTGCCTGCTTCATGTTCTAGATTTTTTAGATAATAATCATCTGTATCAAAATATATTTTTGCTTTGTTTTCGTTGATTAATTTTTTAATTATATATATTTCTGATTTTGTAAATTTATTAAATCCTGCAAAAATAAAGTAATCCTTTTCATTTATATATTTACTCATTTCATTATAAAAGTATTGATAAATTTTACCAGTATATAGTTTTTTATTTTCTAATAGTTTTTTATTTAAATTTTTATAAATAGAATATAAGTCTTTCATTGATTCAATGTGCTTATATTTTATTTCATCTTTTAAGTCTATAAATCTTTCGTCTATTTCATTTAAATTTGTTAAATAATTAAAAAAGTCTTCAGGGGCTACTAAATTTGCATCTAATTCATTAAAATCATTTATAATGTTTTTACTTAAATTAAAAAAAGAATTAAAATTATCCTCTATTTTATTAGGCATTATTTCAATAAGAGCAAATAAGATATCCATAAATTCAGCTTTTTGATATCCTTTTTTATATTTAATTTTATTTGTAACAAAATCATCAAATGAAGTTGTAAAAATATCATTATTATTTATTTTTTTATAAATTGCATTAAAATATCTTGCAGTTTTTTTATTGGGAAGTACTATGATTTTATTTTTATTTTCTAAATTTAATTTATCAATATCCCGTATTACATCTTTTATAAATTCAAAATGTTCTCCATCTATGTTAATTGATTCAGATAATTTTTGGGTATAAATTTCTTTATTTATTTCTTTTTGAGAAATAACCGTTAATTTAGATTTCCAATCTGATATTAAAAAGTTTTTTATAGGAAGATAGTTTTCTGTTTTAATTTTAGAGTTAAATTTCTTTGGTAATTTACCTTTTATATATATTAATTCTCCATTTGAATCTTGGTTTTCAAAAAGAGTTTTATGAATTAAATTTGCTATATTATTCTTTTTATTATAATAAGCGAAAATAAATAATGACGAAATTGCTCTTGTGAAACTAACATATAATTTGTTAATGCTATCCATAAAATACATTTTCTTTTCAAATTCGTAATTTTTTTTAAAAACACTATTTTCTAATTCTTGATTAGGGGTTACTAAATGTGAAAGTCCATCTTTGTTTTTTAACCAAATATCATGTTTATTACTCAAGCGATAATCCCAATTTGCAAATGGAATAAAAACAACAGGAAACTCAAGTCCTTTGGCTTTGTGTATTGTTATTATTTTAATTGCATTATAATCTTCCTGTGAAATTAATGATAAATTTGATTTATTTTCTTCCCACCACTCTAAAAAACTATAGATATTGTCTTTATCTGATTCTTTTATTAAACCTAAAAATCTTTCTAAAAATCTACCTGTTTTGCTATGATTTTGGTCTAAATTAAATATTTTTATTAAAGATTCTATAATATCATAAAGAGAATAAGTTAATAATTGCTCTCTCTTAGATGACAGTTCTTTTAATTCTGTATTGATTCCTTGTATTTTTAAAACATCAATTTCTTTATTCTCTAGAAATTGTTTTTTTTCTAATTTCCTAAATAGCATTCTATTATTTTTATCATTAATTAAATTTAAAAAATATGCTATTTTGGTAGATAATAATATGTTTTCTGGTGAAATTAACCAATTTATGGCGTTTATTAATAGTAATACTATTGGTTCATTTGCAATCAATAAGGATTCTGATGAGCTAACTTCTATTTCCTTTTCAAAAAGAGCATTTGCAATGAGTTCGCCCTCTTTATTTGTATTAACAAGTATCGCAATATCTTTTAATTCATATATTTCCTCTGTGATTAAATCTTCTATTTTTTCAATTAATTTTTTTGTGATTACTTCAGTAGCTTCTTTTTTATTTGGTAAATTAAAGATGTTTACAGAAACAAACCCATTGTCATGTTTTTTAGAAATTTGTTCTACATTTTGATATATTTTTGTTAAATAATCATTATCGGTTTTTTTGAGTAAATTTTTAAAAAATGAATTATTAAAATCTATAATTGTTTTACTACTTCTATAATTATATTTTAGATTGATTTTTTTTACATCATTAAGTTTTTTTTCTATTTCATAATTCATTATATTAACATCACCACCACGCCATCTATAAATAGCCTGTTTTGGGTCGCCAACTGCCATTCCAAAATGTCCTTCTCCTTGAGAGTTTTCAATAAGTGGATATAAATTGTTCCATTGCTTCAAAGAAGTATCTTGGAATTCATCAATAAGATAATTTTGATAATATTCACCTATTTTATAGTATATAAATGGAGTTGAGTCTTTTTTTATTATTTCTGACACTCTCCTATTTATTTCAGAAATAGGAACAATATCATTTTCAGTAATATAGTCTTCAAGAAGTTCTTTCATTTTTTTAATAAGTATCATGTCAAATACATGCTTTAAGAAGATTTTATTGCTGGTTAATATTTCAATGTTTTCATAATATAATACTTTTAGTTCTTGTATGTTTTTATGAAAGCCAAGTTCTTTTAAGTCGTTTTCTAAGTTATTATTAGCTTTTTTGAAAAAAATTTCATTTTCTAATTGCTTGGTAATTAATTTATTTTTTGGGGTAAAAATTCTATTTCTAAATGAGTTTAGTTTTTTAATTAAATTTTTAAAATTTGATATTTTGCTTGAAGTTTCTTCGTCTAGGCCGTTTAAAATATTAAGAGCATCTTTTGTTTTATTGTCAATTGTTTTTAAAATTAAACTTTGCTCTTTAATTACTTTTTGATAGTTTCTTAAATCTATTTTTTCAAAGTTTTCATCATATATTGGAGATGTTTCATTGAATAGTTGTTTACTAATATTACTTGTAAGTGCATCTAATTTAGATTTAATATTATTTTCTTCATCAAGTGCAATAAAATCAATAAATTCATCGAAAATTTTAGTTATTTCTTTGTTTTCCCCAATACTATCAATTAATTTATCTTTAATTCTTTCGGAAAGTTGTTCTTCCTTTAAATCAAGTTCAAAGTATGGGGGTAAATTTAATTCAAAGGCAAAGGATTTTACTATTTTATAAATAAAGCTATCAATTGTTGTAACTGCAAAATTAGAGTAATTATGTAGTATTTTAGTTAATAAAATACTTGCATTTTTTTTAATGTCAACATCAATTAAATCTTTTTGTAAATCCTCTTTTAATAACAAATTTTTATTGTTAGATAACTCTTTTAATGCAGTCAATATCCTTGTTTTCATTTCTTTGGCTGCCTTATTTGTAAATGTAATTGCTAATACATTTTTAAAAGATTTTGGGTCTTTTAAAGTTAATATTAAATATTCTTTTACTAAGACATAAGTTTTTCCACTTCCTGCACTTGCTTGATAAATACTAAAAGGCATAATAGCTCCAATATATAATAAATAATTTTAACATAAAAGCACAAGTTCAACAAGGAGGAAGTGTTTTTTTAATCAGATGAAAGAATTAATAAAAGCTCTTGAATAGATTATATTTATTATATTTTGTAATCAACAATTAAACAATCTATGATTGGTTAATTGTTCAAATTACTATAGTATTTTAATTCTTTAGAAGATTTCTCATAGCCTTCATCATTTAAACCTTTTCCAGATAAGAATGTATTAAGCTCTGATATTTGAATCTGAAATTTTCGTTTTAAAAAAGCCTGCCTAACCTGTTGAATCTATGTGGCAGGAAAACCCTACCACTACGGGGAATAATATGGTTATAGGCAAACAAAAGGTGTTATGTAAGAATCCACATTGTTAAACATAAGGTATTATTTTTACCATATCTTCAATTTTAGATTTTCAAATATAATATTAGATTCAGGCCAAAACATCTCCTTATTACTTCCATCATTAGCTCTTACAGGTTCTATGATATAGTAATTTTTATCTTCATTCTTTAATTCAATAACTTGCATATAAAACTTCATTTCATCTTTTGTAAACTTATTATCTTTAAAAATATAACCATTTTGTTCAATTTTATTCTTTATAAAATTAAACATTTCACTTTTTACTTTTAAAAATGAAAATCTATTTAAACGGTCAATATGTTTAATTAATATTTCCTTTAAGTAATTTATTTTATCTTCCTTCTTCTTATCAGAATCAAGCTTACTGATACTCAAGCCATCGCTTTTAAAACCAAAAAAATAGTTTTTATTTTCTGCTATAATTTTATCATCATAAACCTTTATTGAAAAACCTTTATATTCCATGATGGATCTACCATCTTTTCCAGAATATTCTCCATAATAAAATTTTAAACCTTGATTTTTATCCATAATTAGTTCCTACTATTTATTGAGGAATTGTTATTAAAAAAATATCACCACCACCTTGATTTATATTTCCACCTAAATCCCCTTCTGTGTAATCAGTAATATAAATATTATTATCTTTAACAAAAATAGAGTTACCACGATCATAATTAGATGTCCCCCATTGATAATATATTGGAGAAAGAGCACATATATTACCCAGTAATTCTCACTGAAAGTCCAAAGAATTGATATTTTGCATATTTTCATCTTTTTTTTAAAAAAAACTTGTTAAAGGAGGTAAGGGAAGGTGGAATATAGAAAATAGACAGTTTTTAACAACCAAAAAAAGTGGATATAATTTAGAACATAACTTTGGGCATGGAAAAGAAAACTTATCATTTAATTTTTATATTTTAAATGTTTTAGCTTTTTTCGTTCATCAAATCCTACATATTACAAGTAAAGATTTTAATAGGTTTAAGGAAATTGAAGGTTCATATCTAACAATGTATGAAGCTATGAAATGGTCACTTAGATATTTTATATTTGAAACTTTTGATGAATTAATTTTATTTAATATTGAGGATCATTCTTCTTAAAAAAAACAATATTTTTTAATTACAATTTAGATAAAAAAGAGCTATATAATCAAAAATTATAAAGATAAAATTACAATAAAAATAAAAACATCAAAAATTATATATACTGCTTAAAATAAAGAGAACTTTTTACTATATTTTTATCAAAATAAAACCATTTTATACTAAATTATCATAAATTTTAGATATTTTGGGAAAAAAGGAGGTAACTCATAAAGAATTACTAATCTTTTCTGAACTAGCTTTCCTCATCTCACTTCCATCTAAAATAATATAATTACTATCCGTTTTAGATAATTTAACTCTATCCTTGTTTAATATTTTACTATTAATTACTTTTACTGTTAACTCTTTTTGTGATAATAATCTATTCATCTTTCTTCCATCTCCTTCTGTTTTATTGTAGCCCCAAAAGTTAGGACTCTTATTTTTTAAACTATCTTTAACTAATTTATGAAAATTATTTTCATTACGAATATCTTTGAATATTCTACCACTACCTAAAAAAGAATTTATTATTGAAAAACTCATAAAAAACCTTTAAGATACTGATATTACTACTTTTTTAACAAAAAATACAACTATTTTAAACTTTTAAGATAATTTTAAGATAATTTAATTGAAAAAAGAACTACTTGAGAGATGTGTCAGGTTTAAAATTAATAAAAAAATAATACTATATAATTGCAATATTGAAAAAATAAGTTATAATTAAGTAGTAGGGAGGTTTTGTGAGTAATAAAAAAATCTTATATAGTTACTGGAGGTACTTATGTTACAACTAAATATAAATAATGAAAAAATAGAAGATTATTTCAACAATTCTGATGAAGAAATTATTAAAGCTTTAAATTATATTGTAGATAATAAAATAGAATTGAATAATCTTAGAAAAAATAAAGATTTAACTAATCAAATTCTTAATCTTGCAGGAAAGGTTGATTGGAACGGAAGCCTAGATGAAATGAGAGGTTTAAGAAATGATATTAGTTGATACTTCTGCATTAATTGATTTCTTTAAAAATAAGAATGATAAACTATCTAAAATAATAGAGAATAATAAAATTTGCACTTCTGATATAATTATTATGGAATATTTACAAGGTGTTAAATCAAATAAAGAACACCTAATTATTAAAGAATGGTTACTTCGCTTGCCAAATTATAAAATAACTCAAGAAACTTATCTATTTTCTAGTCAAATATATAGAAAATGTAGAAAAAGTGGTATTACTATTAGAAAACCTATTGATTGTTTGATTGCTTCTATTGCAATTAAAAATGATTTACCTATTTATACTTTAGATAAAGATTTTGAATATATATCCAAGTGTTTTAATTTAGATATCATGAAATAATTCATAAAAAAATAATTGCTGTATATCAAATAATTAAATAAACTTTAGTTGGTTAATTTTTCAAATGAAAACGCGGTCATGCCGTACTTGATACGGTAGCGGTTGAATGCCCTAAATAAAAACCTTTTGTAAGGGTATGATTTTCATACTCAAAAGGGTTTTATTTCATCTCCAACATTTTACTATAGTATTTTAATTCTTTAGAAGATTTCTCATAGCCTTCATCATTTAAACCTTTTCCAGATAAGAATGTATTAAGCTCTGATATTTTTGACTCTATCACTGAAGATTCTAGCTCATTAGGAGCTTTTGCATCTTCTACAAGAATTTTCACATTGTCATCATCAACTTGTATGAAACCAATAGATGCAACAAAGTAATTTTCTTTGTTTTCGGAATCAGCAAATCGTATAATTCCTGGCTCTGTAGTTGAAATAAAAGGAACATGGCCAGGTAATACACCAATTTCTCCATTGGCAGCATTAGCATATACTTCTTTTACATCACCACTGTAAATCATTCCAATAGGTGTAACAATTGAGAGTTTAATAACTTCACTCATATTATCCCCTTATTTGTTAGCATCATTAAGTATTTCTTCACCTTTTGCAATAGCTTCTTCTATTGTTCCTACATATAAAAATGCTTTTTCTGGAAGATAATCATATTTTCCATCTAAAATTTCTCTAAAACCCTTTTTAGTATCTTCAAGCTTAACATATTTACCATCCATTCCAGTAAATTGCTCTGCAACAAAGAAAGGCTGAGAGAAAAATCTTTGAATTTTTCTTGCTCTTGCAACAACTAATTTATCTTCTTCACTAAGTTCATCCATACCTAAAATAGCAATAATATCTTGAAGATCTTTGTATTTCTGAAGAATCAATTGTACTTCCCTTGAAATTTGATAGTGTTCATCACCAACAACTTGTGGAGCTAAAATTCTACTTGTTGAATCAAGTGGATCAACAGCAGGATAAATACCAAGTGCAGAAATAGGCCTTGATAAAACAACAGTAGCATCAAGATGAGAAAATGTTGTAGCAGGTGCAGGATCTGTTAAGTCATCAGCAGGAACATAAATAGCTTGAACAGATGTAATTGAACCATCTTTTGTTGAGGTGATTCTTTCCTGAAGTCCACCCATTTCTGTTGCAAGTGTTGGTTGATATCCAACAGCAGCAGGAATACGACCAAGTAATGAAGAAACTTCACTACCCGCTTGAGTAAATCTAAAAATATTATCAATAAATAATAAAACATCTTTATGTTGTTCATCACGAAAATACTCTGCAACAGTAAGACCACTTAAAGCAACTCTTGCTCTTGCTCCTGGTGGTTCATTCATTTGTCCATAAACTAGAGCTGTTTTATTAATAACCCCAGATTCTTTCATTTCCATCCATAAGTCATTACCTTCACGAGTTCTTTCACCAACACCCGCAAAAACAGAGTAACCGCCATGTTGAGTAGCAATATTATTGATAAGTTCCATAATAAGAACTGTCTTACCAACTCCAGCACCTCCAAAAAGACCGATTTTACCACCTTTCATAAAAGGAGCTAGTAGGTCTATAACTTTAATTCCTGTTTCAAAGTTCTCAATTGTAACACTTTGATCAACAAATTTAGGAGCTTCTCTATGAATAGGTCTTCTTTCTTTTGTCTTAATTGGACCAGCTTCATCAACAGGTTGTCCAATAACATTAAGAATTCTACCTAATGTTGCATCACCAACGGGCATCATAATTGGGTTTCCTGTAGAAGATGCTTCCATACCTCTAACTAAACCATCTGTTGAATCCATGGCGATAGTTTTAACTGTATTTTCACCTAAATGAAGTACTACTTCTAATACTAAATTATCCTTTTCATCATTGATCGCAGGATTGGTTACAGTTAGAGCTGTGTATAATTGAGGTACATTTCCGTCTGGAAATACAACATCAACAACAGCACCAATAATTTGTAAAACTTTACCTTTACTCATAAGTAAATACTCCTTATTCTGTTGCAGCCGCCGCACCACTAATAACTTCTACTAATTCTGTAGTAATAGCAGCCTGACGAGCCCTGTTATATGTTAATGTTAAACTAGAAATCATATCATCAGCATTATTTGTTGCTGACTCCATTGCATTCATTCTTGCTCCTTGCTCTGATGCATAAGATTCAAGTAATGCTCTATAAACTTCTGTTGTTAAATACTGATTTAATAATCTATCTAAAAGCTCTATTTTAGAAGGTTCATAAATATATGGTATATTTATGTCTTCTTTGGCTTCTTTAGTTTCAATAGGAAGAATTTTTTCTAAAATAACTTCTTGAGCAATGGCAGATTTGAATTCATTGTAAATCATATAAACTTCTTTATATTTACCACCTACAAATGCTTCAATTAAATCATCACTAACTGTTCTTGCTTTATCAAAAGATAATTCATCCATAAATTCTTTATAAAAGTTAGATACGTTATATTCATTTTTACCCTTAAAAGATTCATAAGATTTTTTACCAATAAATGTTAAGTCACATTTATCAAAATCACCATCTTTTTCTAGAAGAAATCTTTTTACATCTCTTGTTATATTACTATTAAAACCACCACAAAGACCTCTGTCTCCAGAAATAACTAAAAATAAAATATCATTTCCTGTACTATTTGTAGTTAGAAATTTACTATCTTCCTTTTCTGCCCTTTTAGCTATTTCAGCAATAACTTCTCTTAAATGATTTGAATATGGCCTTGCTTTTATTAAGTTTTCTTGAGCTCTTCTAAGTTTAGCCGCTGCAACCATTTTCATTGCTTTTGTAATCTTTTGAGTTGATTTAACAGATACAATTCTTGTTTTAATTGCTTTTAAATTAGCCATTATTACCCTTTGTAATCAACAGTTTTATCAAATTCAACTAATGCAGTAACAATTTTATCTTCTAAGTCACCAGCAATAACTAATTCTTTTGAAAGTCTTTCTAATAAATCCTTATTGTTATTATCAAAATAAGACAATAAGTCTTTTTCCCATCTTGAAATATTATCTGTAGGGATATTAACAATAAAATGAGATCTTCTGAAATTAGCAGAATCTTCTTTTCTATGAGGAAACTGTGCCGCATATAAAACAAGTATTTGTTCTTCAATTTTCATTGGTAAATATTGACCTTGTTTTAATAACTCAGTCATTCTTTCTCCAATAGCAAGTTCCATTTTAGTTACATCATCTAAATCTGAAGCAAAAGCGGAGAAAGCTTTTAATTCGTTATATTGAGCAAGAGTAAGTTTTAAAGTTCCTGCAACTTTTTTCATACCTTTAACCTGAGCAGAACCTCCAACTCTTGATACTGATATACCAACATTAACAGCAGGTCTAATTCCAGAGTAGAATAAATCAGATTCTAAGAAAATTTGTCCATCTGTAATAGATATAACATTAGTTGGAATATAAGCAGAAACATCACCTGCTTGTGTTTCAATAATAGGTAGAGCAGTTAAAGAACCTCCACCTAACTCATCATTAAGTTTACAAGCTCTTTCAAGTAGTCTTGAATGAATATAAAAAACATCTCCTGGATAAGCTTCACGCCCTGGTGGTCTTCTTAGTAGTAATGATAATTCTCTATAAGCAACAGCTTGTTTGGATAAGTCATCATATATAATAAGAGCATGTTTTCCATTATCTCTATAGTATTCACCAATAGCAACACCTGTATAAGGTGAAAGATAAAGCATAGGAGCTTTTTCACTTGCTCCTGCAGCCACAATAGTTGTGTATTCCATAGCCCCAGCTTCTTCTAATTTTGCAACAACCTGAGCTATTGTTGATTGTTTTTGTCCAATTGCAACATAAATACAATAAACATCTGTATCTTTTTGATTGATAATAGTATCAATAGCGATTGCTGTTTTACCTGTTTGTCTATCACCAATAATTAGTTCTCTTTGGCCTCTACCAATAGGTATCATTGAGTCAATAGCTTTTAAGCCCGTTTGTAAAGGCTCATGAACTGATTTACGAGTTACAATACCAGGAGCTTTAAGCTCTATCTTTCTGTATGTATCTGTTTTGATTTCACCCTTACCATCAATTGCTTCACCTAAAGTATTTACAACTCTACCAAGTAAAGCTTCACCTACAGGAACTTCAGCAATTTTACCAGTTCTTTTAACTGTATCGCCCTCTTTAATAAGAGTATCATTACCAAGTAAAACAACTCCAATATTGTCTTCTTCTAAGTTAAGGGCTAAGCCTTTAACTCCATGAGGTAAATCTACAAGTTCACCAGCTTGAATATTTTCAAGCCCATGAATATGTGCAATACCATCACCAACAGTTAAAATACTTCCTGTTTCAGAAATGTCGGTTTTAACTTCCGCATTCTGAATCTTTTCTTTGATAATTTTACTTATCTCTTGTGCTTTGATACTCATTGATTCATGCTCCTATTTATTAACCAATAGCCGACTTTATAGATTCTAATGAATTTTTAACACTAAAATCATATAATTTATCACCAATTTTTACAATAACTCCACCTATGATAGACGGATCAACTTCTGTTTTATATATAATTTTTTTACCTAATAAATTAGATTCTACCTCTTTTTTTACAGAAATAAGTGGGTCACTTAATAGACCTTTTTTAAGCTCTCTTGCTGAAATGATAGTAACATTAACTCTATTCAATGCTTCATCTACTAATTTCGATAACTCTATAGCTATTTCGGGAATAAAAGAAAATCTATTTGACTCTAAAATAAAATTTAGAGATTTAATAGTTAATGATTTGTATGAAGCTTTTTTAACAATTTCTGATAAAATATTTTTTTTGAAATCAAATTTTAAAGTAGGGTTATTAAAAACTTTTTTAATATCTGTACTTTTTTTATAGAGATTACCTATTTCTAAGAATTCATTTGCTACCATTTCCTTAGATTTATCAGTTTCTTTTTCCATTAACTCAAAAATTGCATCTGCATAACGCTTTGCGAGTGTACTCATAAGTGAGACTCCTATGAAATTTTAAATTTTTTAATAAATTCTATCTCTGCTTTTGAATCTTTAACAAAATTTTCAGTTATTAACTCTTTAGATAAATTAATTGCATTCTCCATTAATTCTGACTTTAATTCATTATGAAGCAATTGCATTCTTGTTTCTAATTCTCTCTCATAATTAGTTTCTAACTTTTTAATATCTGCTTCATTTTTCTTTATGAGAGCTTCTTCTCTTAATTTTGAAGTTTTTTCATAATTCATTTTTATTTCAGCAATTTCTAAATCTAAACCAGACAATCTAGTTTCATATTCTTTTAATTTAGCTTGAGCCTCTTCTTTTTCATTTTTATATTTATTGATTTGTGCTTCCATTTCCTCTTTTCTTTTTTTGAGAGCTTCTTTTATTGGTTTTTTAGTAAAATAAATCAATAATCCAATTAATAGAAAAAAATTAAATATTGAGCCACCTAAAATATTCCAATCTATTCCATGATGAGCACCATGTTCGGCATGTTCTGATGCATAAAGCCCAACAGTTGAAAAGATTGCAACTAAAGAATATATAAATAATTTCATTTTACCCCATTACCTTTTTAACAATTAAATCAGCTATTTGCTTGCTTTCTTTTTCTAAATCTTTTTTTAAATCCTTTTTTTCATCTTCAAGTTTTTTAGCAAATTCTTTGATTTTAAGTTCTACTTTAGCTTTTTCTAGAGAAAATTCATCAGTAAGTTTAGAATTTATTGTTTTAATATAGTTATCTTGTTCAATTAATGCTTCTTTTTTAGCTAATTTTAGTTTGTTTTCGTAATCAGAAGATATAATATTTATCTTTTCTAACATATCTTTAGAATCATCTTTTGCACCTGTTGTTGCCGCTTCTCTTTTGTCTAATATGTCAACAACTGGATTTACAATTAACTTTTGGATTATAATACCAAAGATAATAAAAATTATAAATTGAATAAATATAGTTTTATCAAAATCAATAACAATACCATTTGCAAGTATTATATTAGGCAGTAAAAAAACCATTAACTTATAGTAAAAATTCATTCAGTACTCCACAAGAACGATTCTAAGTATCATAATAGGAGCAAAAAGTCAAGATAAAGCGACATTTTATAGAAATTTATTTGTTTGTAATATCAAACACAATCTGTGTTTTCAATTTATAAAAGTAACTTATTGTAAACAATAATTTCTTTTATTTATATTAATAAGTGAAACATAAATAAAACTGATAATAAAGCTCCTTATTTTAAAGGAAGATGAGTAAAATAATACCAAATAAAGATATTTTAAACTTTACAAACTTTAAAATAAAATACTATAATATCTTTTTATGATTTTAAGGGAGAGTATATGAATACAGCATTAAGAAATGGTTTTTTAGTAACTCCAGAAAATGGAAGTTTTAAAGTAGAAAAAAAAGATGTGTATATTTACGATGGAGTAATTTCTTTTGAAAGAAAAAATATAAAATTTGATAAAGAATTAGATTTGAATGAAGCTGTTATTATGCCCGGTCTTGTAAATGCACATCATCATATATATTCAACTCTTTCAAAAGGTATTCCTGTTATTGGTCCACTTAATGATTTTCAGGGAACTCTTGAAAAACTATGGTGGAAACTAGACAGAGTACTTGAAAAAGATGATGTTATTGCATCAACGGTTATAACTCTTGAAGATAGTATAAAACAAGGTGTTTCAACTATTTTTGACCACCACATATCAGTTCCTTTTATTAAAGGTTCTCTAGAGGAAATGAAAAAAGTTTTTGGGAAATATTGTTTGAATGCTGTTTTAGCATTTGAAATATCAGATAGAAATGGCAAGGAAATATTTAATGAATCATTACAAGAAAATATTGATTTCTATAAAAAATATTTAGATTCTAAATATATAAAAGGAACTATAGGGATGCATGCCTCATTTACAATTAATGAAGACAGTATGAAAATCATCAAAGATACAATAGGGAATGCACCAATTCATATTCATGTTGCTGAAGCTAAACGAGATGTAGATGAAACTATAAAAATGAGTGGTTTAAGAGTAATTGAAAGATTAGAAAAGTATAATTTATTAAATAAGAATTCGCTTATTGTTCATGGAAATATTTTATCTGATAATGAGCTTGATATTTTATCTAAAAAAGATTTATTTGTAATTCACAACCCCGATTCAAACATGAATAATACTTTAGAAATTAAAAATATTTCAGAAACCCTAAGTAGAGGGCTAACTTTAACGGTTGGAACAGATGGAATGACATCAAATATGTTAAAATCGTATAAAAATGCTTTTTTGTTAAACCGATATCTAAATCAAAATCCTGATACTGGTTGGGGAGAAGCTAATCAAGTTTTGTCAAATGCTTTTAAATTAAAAGAAGCTTATGGATTTAATTTAGGGGTTAGGGAAGGTGAGGAGGCTGATTTAATTGTTTTTGACTATATTCCTGCTACGCCATTTAATGATGATACATTTCTAGGACATTTCTTATTTGGACTAACTGAGTCAAGGGTTAGGTATTTCTTTAAAAGGGAAAATATTTTATTAGATGATTATAAATTAACAAAATCAACAGATAGAGATTTTTATACTAATACTAGGCAAAATACTGATAAATTATTTGATAGATTTAAAAACTTGTAGGGTTTACTAAAAAGTAGGAAATCTCTTTTATTGCTGAATCTAGTAACGTTTTAGAAGTAGAAAATCCTATGCTTAATCTTGTGTAATCATTTTCTGTAATTACTTTATTTATTAAAATATCCCAGTTAGCCAAAGATTCATTTTCAGAGCTATTTGATATTTTTATTATTAGATTTTTCTTTTTTTCAAAAAATTCAGCCGTTTCTGTTTTATCATCTTTAAGGGCTTCAATTTTTTGTAAAAAAGTTCTAAACATTTTCATATCATAAGAAAACTCCGTACTTAAAACAGTAAATCTCTCATTTTCAAAATCACTAAAAATACTTATTTTAGTTTCACCATTAATTAAGCCATTTTCAATGTGATTAGGTGTTAATTTAAACTTTAACTGATTATTTTTAAATTTTAGCTTCCCCATATTTACTCCAAATAAATTAACTTTATCACATAAGCCTATAAGTATCAAATTTATTTAAGAATATTCATTTCTAAATTGTATAAATCGTACTTTTCTCTATTACCTGCTTTTTTATAGTAATTAGATAATGCTGAGTAAATTTGTTTTTTATTACAAATATGTTTTACTCTTTCTAAATACCTTCCTCTATTTAGAAAGGGGAGTTTATTTACATATTTTATATATCTATAACAATATCTTTTTATTAGCTTGTTGTTAGTATTAAAAATTACATTAATAGCTTTAGTATATTTTTTTTGTTTATAATATTCTTGTGCAAGATAAATCATATAGTATTTATTATAATTATCTAAGTCTCTAATGTTTTCTAATGCTAGAATTTCCTTATTTATTTCATTATTATTTTTATATAGTATGGATAAGTAATAGTATAAATAATCTATTTTTTCTTTTTTTATTAGATTAAGAATAATCTTTTCAGATTTTTTAAAATCTCCTATTTTTATAATATTTGAAGCCATGCTTTTATCTAAAGTCTTTATGTCTATATTTATTTTATGAGTTTCAATATAATTAATAATTTTCTTATAATATTTCGTTCTTATTAGATAATTAAAGTAACTATTTTTTTCTACTAGGTTTTTGGGTTTATAAAACTTAATAATATCTTTAGAGTATTTTGCTATCATTTCTTTTTTTAATAAAATTCTATGATTTATTAAATTATTGTCTATTTTTAGGGATAATTTTATTAAGCTGATTATTTCGCTCTTAGGATAATTCCATTTGGTAAAAATAAGTATTTTTAAATCTAAGAATAGAGATGATATTTTTATTTTTTGTAAAATATCTATGCTATAAATAATTAAATTGTTTTTTATTTCGGATTTAATATTTTTTTTAATTAATAATTCTATAAATAATGTATGAATAAAATAAATATTATATTCTCGTTGCATTATTTTAGTTATAAATTCTTTTATTTCAATATTTTTTAAACCTTTTGATAGAATTTTTTTAGTTGAGGGTTTCAAAATATTCTTATAACTGTAATTTAGTTTTTGTGAATACTTATAATCCTTATAGACGATAATTGAATAAAAAGTAGAATTAAAAATTATTAATAAGAGTAATAGATAATATACACTCATTCTTTTTACTTTTTTAATTTTAATTTTATAATAATTCATTGCTATTACTTTTATAATATTTATCAAAATTATATACTATTATATATAAAGAGGCCACTAAAAATATTAATATTTGGAATAAAATACCTATATGGGATTCAAAACTAGTAAAAATCTCAAAATGAAACATTAATATTGAAAACACTGTTGCCAAAAATAAATGATATGAATTACCTTTTAATTTTTTTAAAGCATATCTTATAAAAACAATCATTTTGTAATATAAAAAAAGTATTATTAAAACGCCTACAGTACCATATTCTACTAAAAATTGTATGTAATCATTGTGAGCATGGTGTATAAATACTAATTCATTCCCGTTAGAATAATAAGGATAAATTATAGGGAATTGACCAGGTCCTATACCAAATAAAAAATTATCTTTGAATATATTTAAACTATTTGTAAGGATTTCTTCTCTTAGTTTTAAGCTTACAGAACTTGTAATTTGTTTTGTAATAATAATTTTGGAATCAACAATTCCTTTATTTATGAAAATAATGATAAAAACAATGAGAATTAAACTTAAAATTAATAATATATATTTTTTATTAACTCGTTTTCTTTCAACAATTGTATAAACTAACATCAAAATAAAAATTGAGGTAATTGCAGTTCGTCCATTTGTTAAATAAATAATAAAAATTAAAATAAAAACATGTAATGCTTTTATTATATTTAAAGAAATATCCTTGTTTTGGTTTTCTTTCTTCATAAAATAAAAATAAAAAATAATTGGTATTGGAATTGAAATAAACATTGCCAAATGATTAGGATTGACTAAAAAATAACTATTAGATATTTTATTGTTAAATATATTAATTAATGAGTAGAAAGCCAATAAATTATATAGAGCAAAGGCTATATTGTATAGTAGTTTTATGTTCTTCCTAGTATTTAAAATAAGTTTAATAAATAAGTAATTGCTAATAATTGTTAATAAAGTTAAAATCCCTGTCCAATAATTAAAGTTTATATGGGGCTTGGGAATAATATCGGAGGCCTTTAGGAATCTTAATTGAATCCATAGATTATTAAATTCAGTTAAATTATTATTAAGTTTAATGTTTCTATAAAACAAAGGGAGAAAAAGTATAATAGAATAATAAATAAAAACGACAATTGGTAATTCAATAGAAAAATCAAATTTTTTATATGTTTTATGTTTGATTGATCTAAAAACAAAGTAATATGTATAAATAATTAATATTAAAATAAAATTGATAATATCGTAATATGAGTAAACCCCACCATTAAAAAAAATTGATATTGTAAAAATAATTAATATTAAATACGCTCTTATTTCTACTCCTCTTTTTCTCCATAGTAATAACTATAATATCTTCCGTATTTATTATATTTATAAGATTTTGTCATACTTGCTTGATTTAAAACAATTCCAATAACATTAGATTTAGCAAATAGAAACTTATCTCTTGATTCTTTTAATATATGTTTATTAGTTTTAGCATATTTAGCAACTAAAACAACTCCATCTACTTTTTTAGATATAACTAATGCATCTGAAACAATAGAAACAGGAGGAGTATCAAAAATTATTCTGTCATATTTTTCTTTTAAGTTTTCAATTAAAGAGTCAAATTTATTTCCATTTAAAATTTGTATTGCATTTGGTGGAATTATGCCTGCTGTAATAATATCTAAGTTTTTAATTTTAGTTTTTCTTATAATTTCAGGAATAGATTTATTACCAGATGTAAATAATGTTAAACCAATTTTATTATCCACTGTAAATACCTTATGAACTCTTGGTTTTCTTAAGTCGGTATCGATTAATAAGGTTTTAAGCCCTTGCTCTGCCATTGAAGATGCTAGATTTGCCGCAATAGTAGTTTTACCTTCCATTGGACTAGAAGAAGTAACCAACATTGTTATCTTTTTATTTTCACTAACTAGTTCAATATTAGTTAATATTGTTCTACAACTTTCAGCAAAGTTACCTCTTGGATCATGAAGAGAAATAATTTCTTTGTAATTTTTATATTCTTCTTTCTCTATTTTTATATTATTAATTTTAGGCAAACTACCTAAAAATGTCATCTTATATTTATCTTCTATTTCTTCTTTTGTTTTTATTGTTTGGTCTAAGAATATCAACAATAGCATAATCATAAAACTTAGAATTCCTCCTAAAAAAACTGCTATTACTAAATTTAACTTTAAGTTTGGCTTTATTGGAGTAGTTGGTTCTTTTGCATAATCCAAAATTTCAACATTATTTGTTTGTAGCAAAAGTTTTAAGTTAGATTTTTTTAAATCTTTTAATAACATTTTATATACATCTGTTTCACTATCTGCTTTTCTTTTATTTTGCTTATATAATAATTCATTTTTTTCAATGATAAGAGCACTATCCAAAGCTTCTTTTTTTAATGAAGCAAACTTTTTTTCTTTAGAGCGTAATAATTTATATGAATTTTCAATTTGATTTCTATAATTTTCTTCTAGGTTACTAATGCTATCCTTAATATTATTAATCTGTTTTTTTAAAGAAATTACTTTAGGGGTATCGTTATTATATCTTTCTAGCAATTCTTCCATTTTATTTTTTTTATCTAGTAATCCTTTTTTTAATTCTTTGACATTTTCTTGTGCGTTAAATGGCAGATAATCATTAAGGTTTTTAATTTTTTTTAAAAAATAATATTCTCTTTCTCTTTCTATTCTTTTTAACTTCATATCATTGTATTTATTATCTAAATTATATATTTTCTGTATAATACTATTTCTTTTATCTTCAGAGAGAGTTAGAATAACCTTATTTTCATTTTTAAATTTAAATAAATTATTTTCAGCTTCAATAACAGATTTATTAGCTTCATTTACTCTTTTTTCTAACCATACAATTGATTTTTTTAAATGGTTAGTTTTCCTGACTTTATTATATAATTTATAATTATCAACATAATAATTAGTTAACTCTGTAATAAATTTTTTGTCTGTACCTATAATACTAATTAGAACTTTGTGAGTGTCTTCTACTGGAGTAATTTCTAGCATATTTAATATTGTGCTGGATAAATCAAATTTCTTTTTATTTTTTTTATTTTTGTCTATTAATTTTCTAAAAAAGTCTGAATTTACTAAGTTATAATTTTTTATTAAAGTATTTATTAAATTTTTAGATTTTAATCTTTCAAATTCGGTATTATAAAAAGCATCATATTCTTTGAAAGATGTGTATGAGTAATCTTTTATTTCCTGAACAGGAGTTTTATCTTTAAAATTTATGATAATAGATGCAGTTGCTTTATACACTTTAGCTTGTTTCTTAGTATAAAAGTATGCTACAATAATGGATGATATTGTAATTAAAAGAATTAAATATTTGTATTGGTACATATAATTGTATATATCTTTTAATGATAAAAAATCATTTTCATTATTTTCATTCTGCTCTATTATTTTATTCATCGTTTATAACCATGATTCTGATACGTAAATTATATCTTCTGGAGATAATAATAAATCTCCAATTAATCCTTTAATTATTAAGGAGGCTTCTATGGTAATAGAATTAATCTTTCCATTAATTTCTCTCTTTAATATTATCTTATCAATATCTGCAATATTTGTTAGACCTCCACTTGTAGCAATTAACTTTAGTAGTGTTAATTTATGTTTATAACTATATGCTCCAGGTTTTTTTACTTGCCCAAGGATATAAACTTTTCTACTATTAGATTCTTTTAAGAAAATTGTTACTTGTGGATCTTTAAAAAATTTTTTATTTAGTTTTTTCTCAATTTCTTTAGTTAATGTGTAGATAGGCCTATCTATTACTTTTATCTTTCCAATAATTGGATAAATAATTATGCCACTACTATTAATTCTGTAAGTACGAGTTAATTGAGCTTCTCCATAAACCCTTATTTCAATTAAATCATTAATTCCTAATATGTCAGATGTTTTAATACTACTATTTAATTTATAGATTAAATCTTTTTTATCTTTAGAAACTGTTTCCAATGAAGAATTACAAGATAGTATAAATAATGATATTAAAAGAATTAATATTTTTTTTGACATTTAAAAAAATATATAAAAATTTAATGAAATTAAATGCTGTAAATAATCATAATGAGTAGTGTTACCATTAAATGTAGTTGTGAAGTCTGTAAAAATTTTTCTTGCAGAATATTTTAATTCTGCTTTATATGCTTTATAACTATATGCTACAAATGTAGAAAATCTCCCATCTATTTCAGATCTTGAACTAGGAGAGCTAATACCATTTCCTAATGATACATTAGAATATGCATTTAAGGTTGTATTTAAATTAAATCCTAAGTTGACATTATTTGTAAGAGCAATGTCTGTATTTAAGTAAATATCATAATAAGATAAATAATTTGAGAATAATACATCTTTAAATGAATTTTGAAAACCCAAAACAAAACTTGTCTTTTTTGAAAAATTATATGTTAATTCAGCATTGGCAATAAAAGAATTAAAGTTAGACCCTGAATCATACATAACATAGGCCCAACCCAACATTAATTTTAAGGCAAGTTTAGGAGTAATAACACCTTTCAATCCAATTTTAGAAAGTATTGGAGTTGAATCAACAATATTTAATGATGCCGAAGTTGATGTATCATTATTGTAATGTATTATAAACCCATATGATGTAGTTGATAATAATGCTGTTTTAGGCAAAAATCTCCATTCTATATCAAAATTGAAATTATGTTCCATGTTATCTTGAGCTTCAGAAGCAATTTTAGTTCTATCAGATAAGTTATCAGTAAAGATTGTTTTATTAAATCCAAAAGAGTAACCTAATCTAAATCTTAAAGCTTTGCCAAATGGAGTTGTTTGTATTCCAAAATTAAAATTATTTATAAATTTATTAATTGGAGTAGAGTAGCCTGAGTATGTTAGTTTAGAAAAGTTATCACTTGTGTATACTGAAAAATTACCTGTTTTAAAAAATGATAAATTTAAAGAACCATCTATGTCAAAATCGTTATTATTACCAACAGTAGTTTTTGCTCCATCAACTAATGAAATAAAATGTCTATAGGATGTGTTTAAGCTGAATTTTAATTCGGTATTTGTTTTATTTCTATTTTCTAATTTTACACCAGGAAGAATTTTAAGCATTATGACATCAACTTCATTATTGGTTGATTTAAAGAAATTTGAGTTATATTCATTATAAGATGTTATATATGGTGTGAACTTAAATGCTCCTTTTTCTATTTCACTAGATAGTAATAAGGTGGTTAATCCTAAAAATAATACTAAAATAATATGTCTCAATTAATACCCCTATCATGAACTAAGAAAAGTTATACCATAAGTTATAAATTTTGTCAAATTATCCACCTGCAGAAAATGCAGCTGTAAATTTTATATTAATAGGAGGATTTGCTGGAGCAGGGAATTTAACTCTCTTTAACTTTTTCTTAATACAGCGACCCAATGACCTTGCCAAACTACTATCATTCATTCTAGTGCTTAATATTTCAATGTTAGAAGGTTTTCCACCTTTACCAACAGTTATCAAAATAGTTACACGACCAGCAAAAGAATTGTTTTTCTTAGCTTCTTTTTGATAGCAACGGTCAACCTTTCTTTTAGCTTTTTTAATTGCTCTAGTTGCAGTTTTCTGAGTCAGTTTGCCATCACCTCTTATGTTTATTTTTATTTTAGTTTTACCTTTTATTGCTACTTTTTTTATTTTTTTAGTATTTAGTTGTTTTCTGTTTTTACCAATATCAGGGTTTAAAGAAGTTGGACCTCCCTTACCAGTACCACCTTTTCTTGAATATCCACTTCCTCCAGTAACTCCTGTACCAGAACCTCGTCCTCCAATTCCATCACCAGAACCAGAACCATAACCATAACCATTTCCCGAACCACCTGAATTCGTAGCTAAATCAGATAATGAGCCAATAGAATCATCTCCACTACCTCCACTAGTTCCATCATTAATTGCACCAAAACCACCATTACCTCCACCAGAGGATTTTAATGAATGTAAGGCACTAATCATTTTACTTTTCTTTTTAATAGAAGCTTTAGCAACAGCTTTTCTTTCAGTTTTACTCATAGAAGATTTATCTACTTTCACTGTTTTAGTTGCCTTTTCTTTAGTTTTAACAACTTTTTTACCTTCTCCATCTTTATCACCTTTTTCATCACTTTTGATTTCAACAGGTTTTTTATCTTCAATGGGTTTGTTCTGAATAATAACTTCTTTAAATCTATCAGGGATTTGATCCATTGTTAAAACCGATTCTTCATAATCTGCAGTTTGCAATACAACAATCCAAGCTATATGTAGTATCATAGATATCATTAAAGGAATAAAAAACTTTAAATCTAAGTAATCGATTGGTTTATTTCTAAATTGAGGTGGAATTTTATGTGGTGTCAAAAAATCATCTAGTGGTTCAATAAATTGAAATAAAATTTTTATATTATCATCAACTTTAACTTTACCCCTATCCTTTTGGGATAAAGGTATGGATATAGATTGCCCCTTATATTGTTTTTTATTTACTCCATCACTTATTTCTGCTTCCATTACATCAGATAGATATAATGTTGCAGTACCTTTTTTACTAATAAAAAGTTTATATTTATTAGGAATCTTACTGTTAGTAACAATAATACTACTCTTAACTGTTGATCCTAAAGTTATAGGTTTGTTATCTTTAACAATAAATTCTTCAATTAGTCTACCAGATTGTAGAACACCTATTCTAAGTGCTAGTGTCTTTTTATCTTTAGAAGCCATCTATATCCTTTAAATACCTATTAGCTACCCTGAATTACAGCAAACTTAATCTTTTTAAATCCGGATACAGAAGATGTTTCTACCACATCATTTATAACTCTGTAAGGGATTGTTTTGTCTGCAATGATAGTAATTAATCCTTTAAATTTTCTTTTTCCTCCAGATGCTCTTTGTAAATCTTTTAGATATTCTGCTTTTTCTTCTAGAACATCCTTAAGCGTTGCAATCACATGAGTTTCTGGAGAACCATTTAACATATCTGCATCATCAACCATTTCATTTTGAAGTTTAACTTCTCTAGCTTTCGGATCTTTTTCTACAACAATACTATTTTTAGTAACATAAACTTTAATAGTTTGTTCTAGCTTTAATAAACCCGTTGACTTGGGAAGTTGTAGTTCTTCAGACATTTGTATTGAATCAGCTTTATTAGAGAAACTTTTCAACAAGAAAATTAATAAAATTGTCATAATATCCATTAAAGAATTCATTCCAAGGCCTCCACTTGCCTTTTCTCTCTTTAATTTACGAATAAACTTTTTGAGATTTTGCTGATCCTCAAACATTTTATCTACTTTTAATTGATGCTCTTTATTTTTATTCATCAATAACTCCTATAATACCTACTCTTAATTAATATGACACTATTAATTAATAAAAGTTCCAACTCTACTCAATTAGTTTTGAATTAAGTATAACATCATAATAATAAGTGTTAGCATCTTCATCACCCAAGGCATTTAAATCTAAAATACAACCATATTTGTTTCTATTTTTGATTTTACTTCCTCCCTCAGCTTTTTTTTCTGCGAGCTTTTCTTTACGAGCTTTTTTTTGTTCTGGAGTAAGCATTTTACATCTAACTGTATCCATAACTTTAATTAAAAGTTCATAAGGAATATTTCCCTGCGCTGCAATAACAATCTGATCTGCTTTATCAAATTGGGATTCTCCCTTTTGAATATCACCATTTGCCATTGCTTGTTGATCACCATTCTTAATAGCTTTCTTTATTATACCAATTTTAGAATTTAATTCCAAGAAATTATAGGAATAAACTCTTTTTGTTGCGTCGAATAGTGATTCGGGTACGGGTTTTTTCTTTTCTTTGTATTCTGCTCTAAGCTTTTCAAGTTGAGTCTCTGCCTTAGATTCGTCAACATCAATAGTGTAAAGTTCTACAGGAGCAGCTGCACCATCATCACCTGGTGTTGCAATCATTGTACCTTCATCTAAGATAGCAGCTGCTTCAATAACAAAGCCTTCTTCTGTTATCTTAACCATTAATTTCAAAGGTGGTTTTGGATCATCATCAGGATTTGCTTCCTTAGGCTTACCTTGACCACTAGCTTTTGTTGCATTAACTGAAGCAAATTTAATAAATGATGCAGAGTAAAGCAACATTGGAATTAAAACAACCATCAAATTCATGATAGGTTTTAAGTTCAATTCTGGCGCTGGCTTAGGAGCAAATTTCCTTTTAGCAGTAGATTTACTAGCCATATGTTAACCCCCTATTGGTTATCTTTGCTAGATTTAACTCTTGCAACAAGAAGATTTTCAAGTTTAACTGAGTACTGGTCAATTTCATCTAAAATCTTTTTAGTAAAACCAGAAAGAATCATGTGAAATGTTAAACCAGGGATAGCAACAATAAGACCAAAAGCAGTTGTCATCATAGCTGCAGAAATACCTCTAGCCAATAATTTAGCTTGAGTTTCAGGGTCAGCAGCAGCAAGAGCTTTAAAAGCCTCAATCATACCAATAATAGTACCAAGTAGTCCAAGTAGTGTTGCAATGTTTGATAAAGCTGCAATTGACTCTGTCCTTTTTTGAACAACTGGAATAACAGCAAGTTGAGCTTCTTCAATAGCTTGAGATATTTCGTATTCTTGTCTATTCGCTCTTGTTAATCCTGCCTTGATAACTTTAGGCAACGCTGCAGCTGCAGCTGAATTACAAGTGTTAATTGCTTCATTAATTTTATCTGACATTACATATTTTTGTATTTGATCAAAAAAAGATTTGGCATTAATATTAAATTTAATAACTAAAAACAAAAATCTCTCAATTGCTACACCAAATAAAAATATTGATACAACTAAAATAGCCCACATAAAAGGAGCTCCCATTCCACCACCTTCAAATGTAAAGCCTTTTGCAAATTCTTCAACCATAGTTTCCTCCAAATAAATCAAAAATTAAAACTAGAACGAATAATAACATAAAGATTTAATAATTTCTACTTTTTTTTAAAAAATTAGAAAGGTTTTTCATTTACACTGTTAATTATATCAGGTATTAAATCTTTATCTCTTTTTAAGTTCTTTATCTTTAGTCTTTTATGAGATAGAGTTGATAGTAATTCCGGCTTATGTATCTTAGGATGGAACTCTATTGTATCTAACTCAATTGTCTTAATATTTTTACTTTCTTGCTTTTTTGCTAAAGCAATATTTGATAGTAAATAAAGAGATAGAAATATAAAAATTAATGTTTTTTTCATGTTATCTCCTACTTTTCATCATCATCAATATTTTTTTCTTTTTTTTCTTCTTTTTTCCCCTCTTCAGTTTTGTCTTCAGTTTTGTCTTCAGTTTTATCTTCAGTTTTGTCTTCAGCTTTATCTTCAGCTTTGTCTTCAGCTTTATCTTCAGCTTTATCTTCAGCTTTATCTTCAGCTTTATCTTCAGCTTTGTCTTCAGCTTTGTCTTCAGCTTTGTCCTCTATCTTTTCGGTAAGTTTAGCCTGTTGAACTGCCTTAGCGGTTTTAGCTTCATTAATTAAATTATTAGCATTCATCTTTTTAAAATCCTTTTTAGGCAATAATTTATTATATTTTTCGAAAGCTTCTACTGCCAAATCATATTTTTTTATAACATCTATACCCTTTAAAGTTCTAGTTAAGTATAAAACTCCTAGATTATAATATACTGCGTAACTGTTTTTATCAAGATTTTCTGCTTTTAGCAAATATTTAAATGCTTCATCATTTTCATCAAGCTCATACAGTACTAATCCGTAGTTCATATAAGTAAATGCAGTTTTTCTTAGTTTAATTACCTTTTCATAATTAGCTTTTGAACTTAAGAGCATTTTCGTTTTAGCTTCTTTCGCCTTTAGCTTTAACGAAACTTTGTAATCCAGATATGCAAGCCAATCACCTGCTTCAAAAAATTTTGGATTCAAATTAAAAGCTTCTTCAAATGAATCATGGGCTTCTTTAAAATTTTTATTTTCATATGATATTAATCCTTTGATAAAATATAGCTCAGGAAGCTGATACATTAGCTCATCTACTTTAGTTATAACATAAAAAGCTAAATCTTTTGAACCTGTATAATAATAAGCAAGGGCAAGTAATTTTAAAGCCTCTTTGTTATTTTGATTTAATTTTAGAATTTCTTTTGACATATAAATAACTTTTTTATATTTTTGAAGAGAATAGTACCCTTTATCAACTAAAAGCATAATTTTATAATTATCAGAAAACTTTTTTAACAATAAAAATAGCATTTCTTCTGCTTTTTTAGGATTTTTACTTAAAAGTATTCTGAATTTAAGACTCAGACTATATATATTCTCAGGATTTAATTTTAATGATAGGTCTATGTTAAATAAAGAATTATCATTATCTTTCAAATCGTAATAAAATTTAGCTTTATAATAATATAAAATATCACTTTTAGGATATTCTTTCAATAAATTATCAATCTTATCTAGTTGTTCCTTTCCTTTTAGTTTGAGAAAAGCTGTAATTTCCGAATTAATTTTAATTTTATCATTAACCGTAATTATATCAGTCTTTTTCTCTTCTTCCATTTTTTTGTCTTCAGCTTTATCCTCTTCATCAGTTTTAGAAGAAATATTTTCTATTTTACTGTCTTTTGATGGTTCAACGGGAAGATTTTCTTTTTTTTCTTTATCTCCATCTGAATCTTTAGTAGGATAAGACGCCGTCTTATCCTTACTATTGGCTTTATCAGAAGATTTATCCACTTCTCCTTTTTTATTTTTTTTCTGTTCTAAAACTGTATTTGTCTGAGGTTTGGTCTTTTTTTCTGTTTTGGATGCACCACTACAGGAAGACAAAAACAGAAGCAGTAATGTGATTAATATAATTATTTTTTTCATTTTCCATCCTCCTCTACATTATCAGGAGTATTTTCAGATTTTTTACTTTTTATTTCATAGAGAGGTATAGAATTATCTTCTAGTTTCAAGATTCTATTTTCTTTATCTATTAACTTCTTAGGTATTTTATAGGTATCTTTATCTATTTTGTTTAACTCAAGTAATAGTTTTTTTGTCCAATCGTTATCAATATTCAATTTAATTGCATAAGTGTATGCTTCTTTATATAGCTTTTCTGCAGTATCTAAGTATGGTTCTGCAAAATCTTCTAAATCTTCTTTGTAGGCATCCTGTTCATCTTCATCCAAGTTTTTTGGTGCTTTAACTGCAAACAATGCTTCTGCAAACTGTTTATTTAAGTACCCTTTTCTGAAATATGCAGCAATTGCCCACTCTGGTTCTTTATATTTTGCAATCAGGCTATTATACAGTTTTGTCATTTTTACAGCATATTTGATTTTCTTTTTGATATTAATTAAAGGGTTTCTTCCTCCTACAGGCATTCTTTCATATATAGGCAATAGTTTTTCAACTTGTAGAAAATTTGTTTTTGATGCAAGATATTTTGCTCTTAAATATTCTTTACCTAAAGGAGACTTTAAATCATTAGGCTGTTTTAGCTTTGCAAATATCTTATAAGTGTTTCTCAAATATTTATCAGCGTTTTTCTTTTGATTTAGCTTTAAATATGTTTCATAGATATAATAATTCATAATTACAGCTCTATACCTATATTTTGGTTTTTTTCCAAAAGTTTTAATGAAAAGTTTATATGTTTTTATTACTTTATTCCAAGCCTGTGCTTTCTTATAGGCTGCTATTGCATTCTGGATATATAAAACATGATTTTTTTCATCTAGTTTTGAACCATATTTTAAATAAAAACTAGCTGATTTTTGATAATTCTTATTGTTGTAGTAAAGTTGAGGTAACTTACTATATACAAATTTTACATCGCCTCCATTAGGAAATTCTTTTAAATATTTCTCATAATAATTTATTGTCATATTAAAATCAAAAAACCTTTCTGAAATATCTGCTATTGTTAGAATATTAGAAGATACTTCAATTTTATATTTTTTTTCAGAAAATAATTTTTTCTTATTTCTGATATACTTGTTTATTTCTTTTAATAAATTTATTCTTTTTAATGGTGTCTTAGCTTCTTTATATGCAAAATCAGCATTTCTTAGTGCTTGTAAGGCATTTGGGGAATTAGGATAATTTTTATATAAGGACATGTATGCTAAGGCTGCTTTTTCATATTTTTTATTTTTATAAAATTGTTCTGCTTTTTTGAATACAGAGGCAGATTGTAATGTTTTTATGTTTTCTAAATCTTCTTTTTTTAAATTAGAGTATTTAGGGTCTTTTATGATATTTGCATAAAATTGTTCTGCTTCATCATATTTTCTTTGTGCCATATAACTAAAATAAATATCTTCAAGAGCATATTTAGCTGGTTCTGAATCTGGATAATTCTGCATTAACTTAAAATATCTCTTTCTTGCTTCTTCAAAATAATAATGTCTGTAATAGTCATTTGCTGACTTAAAAGAATAAATTGGAGCATCCTTATCTTTTGGAAACATTTTAATAAATTCATCACGAACTTTGATTAACTGAATATATTCCTTCGGCATTTTAAGTTTTTCAATTTTATCTTCTGAAGCCAATTTTTCTGAATCAGGTTTTCCTGCAAGTTTTAGCTCATTGTTTTTAATTTTTTCTTTTAGGATTCCTTCATAACAATCAATTAATCTTCTTGATGAGTCTTCGGTAAATTCAATATGTTCATTATTATCTCTTACTTTTTTAAACATTGTAATAGCTTTTTTATACTGTTTTAAAAGGTATAATGTTTCAGCATAATAAAATTGAATTTTATAGTAATCCTTATTTAATGGAAAATTAATCAATAGATTATCGTATAAACTAGCAGCCATTCCAAATGATAACATTGCTTTATCATTTTCTCCTTTTTCAAGGTAAGAATAACCATTATTATAATGATAAGCTGCAGAATCATATAAATATCGAGCATTAAAATTTTGTAATAAAGCCATTGCTTTTTCATTGTCAGCATTTGCATTATACCATGGACTTCCTTTTTTATAATCTTTTAAGAATCTTTCTCTTGCCTCAATTGCACCTTTTTCATCTCCAAGTTTAGCATACGCTGATATAATAAAGTCGTAAAAAGCTGGGTTTTCAGGGTGTAATGGATAGTATTCAAAAATCATATTATATATTTGTATTGAAATTTTCCACAAAGCACCATCATAATATGCTCTTGCCACTTCAGATAAAACCTCTCTTGCATATTCAGGTTTCCCTTGCTTTTCCACATATTTTTTTAATACATCCGTATTGTTTTCAAAACCTTCGACAAATGAAATCGCGGTGAAGGAAATTGCTTCTTCTCTGTATAATTTTATTTCATCTTCATCATTAGTATCATATTTCTGAACCAAACTAGAAAATATATCAATTGCATTGTTATAATCATTAATATGACTTGAATCTGCCACAGTATAATAAGACCAAGCCATTTTATACATAGCGTAATCATAGACATCATTACCTTTAACATTTAATGCTTTTTTATAGTTTTTTATAGCAAAATACTTGTAATAAGTTGCTGGTTTATCTGATTCCGGTCTTTTGTCATAATAATATTCAGCAATTCTTAAATATGCTCTTGCTGTATAATTACTATCAGGATAATTATCAACTAACATTTTAAAATATCTAAAAGCTTGTTCTGAGTAAATATTTTTCTTTCTTTCATTGTCAGTATCTGCCTTTAACTGAAGATATATATATCCTGTTAAATAGTATGAGCCAGCAATTTCTTTATATTCAGGGAATTCATTAATAATTCTTTTAAAATAATACAGCGTTTTAGTATATTTTTTTTCTGGTTCAATTGGTTTAACTTTGGTTTTACCTGATTCATAGGCATCCATTTTGTTTTCATATTCATCTTTTTTATTTGAATAATCAAGCTCTTCCTTTTCAAAATATAAATCAGCAAGTCTAAACAAAACATCAGGAGTATATTTTTTATTATTAGGATATCTTATAATGAAATCCTCCATAACATTTATAGCCTGTTTCCTTTTTATTTCTTCTTCACCCATTAACTCTTTTGTTAGTTTATCATATCTTAATTTTATGAATTTTCTTTTATTAGAATATTCTGTTTTAACATGATCTAAAATGTAATTATAATAAGAGCTAGCTTGACTTTCATAAAGTTTATAAGCTTCTTCAAAATCATTTAAGGATTCTTTTTTTTCTTTAATTGTTTTTAATTGTTTTTTTACAGTTTCTATATCTCCTTTTGTTTCAGGGTGAGCAGAAGCATCACCCTTACTAGACGCAATTTTTTGCGTTTGGTTAGTATCAGGAGTTTTATTTATTTCTTTTTTTACATTTTCTTTTTTTTCTTTATTTTCAATATTTTGACTTGAAAATAAAGAAAAAGATAATAAATATATAAAAATAACTAATATTATTCTCATTTATTTTCTCCTAAAATCTCTTTAAACTCATTATTAAGAATCTTTAAACGATCTCTTTCTTGAGAATAATAGGATTGAATTTCTTTAGATAACTTATCTTTTCCTTTCCATATAACTTCTAATCCACCAAGGTCAGCATTTAGAATTAAATTATGAAATTTTCTATTTATTGCTCTAAAACTTGTTAAAGCTATAATTGTAGATAGTTTTTTTGATATCGCAATATTTTTATCAACTTCTAGTTTATATCTTGCTAGATCCTTTTTCTCTTTAAGAATATCTTCTTTTATTACCATCGCTTTTTTAAATATAATATCATCCAAACTATTTGACAGTTGATTAATCTTTTCTTTATAAGAATTTACTCTTTTAATTAGTACAGCAGATTTTTTATATTCTGTAGTGTTAGTGTAAAAATTTCTTTCTTGCAATAGTAGTTTATATAATTTTTCTCTTATCTTTTTATCTGCAACATGAGCTTTATCAACACTGTTAATACTTAGCTTCCATGCTTCTATTTTTTGGGCTACGGCTTTTACTCGTTTTTCCAGCAAAGATATTTTTTTCTTCTTTTTGGCTATTTCCTTATAGAAAGTATTTTGCTTACCCTCTGTGTAATGGATTGTTTTTATGTTTTCAGAAAATAAAAACTCCATCGCTTTAACTTCTTTTTTAAGATTCTTCACAAACATTTCTGATTTATAAAGCTTTTTATTAAGCCTGATATACTCATTATTTAGCTTTGATTTTCTTTTTTGATATTGACTCTTTGATTTAGGAGTTTTATCTATTAATTCCCATAACTTCAAAGTTTTTAATCTTAAAATCTTTAACTTCTTATCATTTTTATTTACATAGTATTTATGAAAGTAGTTATTTAAGTGATAGTCTATTTCTAATAATTTTTTACTATATTCCAATAATCTTTTTCTTACATCTTCTGTTTTAGGAAAAAGAGCATTTATGCTTGTTTTATCAGAAAGCATTTTTAATAGAGTGTTTAATATATTCATAGAATCTTTTAGATACATTTTAGTATCATTAATATCTTTAACAATATTTTGTGCTTTTTTTACTAATTTTTCTGCTCTAACATATTTTAAAGCTTCTTTTGGTAGAAATTTTGATGCTGAAAAGCTATTGATATCAGAAGAAAGTATATTAGAAAAATATGCCTCTAAGTCATTGTTATCGTTTATTATTTTTTGTAATTCTTCTGAAATAAGAGAATACCTATCTTCAATATAGCTATATGCCTCAGTCGCTTTTTCAAATTGATTCATTTCATTATATAAGTTTGCTCTTAGTAATAAAGCGTCTGGCACAATTGTTGAATCTGGTAGTACATCAATCAATAAATCAACAGCATATAATGCTTTTTTAGGCGTTTTGGCTTTAACATAAGTCCAAGCTGATTCATATAACGAAGTATCATAAAATTTAGAATTTCTATTGATATCTTGATATGCATTTATTGCTTCTTGTAGATTATTTACCGTATAGTTAATTCTAGCAATAGATAGAATTGCTTGGTCTATAATTAATCTATCATCTGAATTATTTACTTTTCGTTTTGAGACTTTTTTAAATAGAGCAATAGCCTTATCATAAATTTTTAATCTTTCTAAATATGGTTTTTTAATTTTATCTCTTTTAGATGATAATTCTAGGAGGAGTTTTTTTAGCCTTGTTTCATTATTTTTTATTTTATTATATTTAATTTCCTGCTCTTCAAATCTTTTTTTTGTATTTTCATAAGATTCTTTAGCTAATTTATAATTTTCATCAAATTCCTTTTTTTGTTTTCTTAATTTTTTATTTACTCTTTTTAAGCTGTAGTACCATTTATTAAATTGAATGTATTTTCTTCTAATTTTCTTATATTTTAACTTTTCTTCATTGAAATCATCTTTTGTTTTTTTATATAAATCTTCTTCATCTATAAGCTTTGAATTTAAAACTAATTCTGCTCTATCTTTGGCTAAATAAGAATTTCTAATGTTTTCAAATTGATATTCTAAACTTTTGGCTTTTGCCGTATATGAAACAGCCGCATAGTAAAGTGCTTTAGAACAAATATTACTAGTGTTTTTTATTTTTAAAAAGTTAGAAATGGCTTCATCGTATCTTTTTTGTTCAAACAAGGCTTTTCCCTTTTCATAATAAACACTATCATCAATATCCTCACTTGAAGATTCCAATTCATTCATATATTTATCAGTTCCTCTAAAATCACCAACCTTTCTTGATATTTCTAAAAAATACCTTAAGGCTTTTTGATGGAATTTTTTATTATGATATTCTAAAACTTGTTGATAGTATTCTCTTGCACCAAGATAATTTTTTAAATATCTGAAGGATTCAGCAAGGTAAAATAAAGACTCTATATAAACAGGTTCATTTTTATATTGTTTTCTAGATACAATATCATAAAAAATCATTGTTGCAACAGGATAATCTCCTAGTAAATAAGTAACATATCCATCATTGAATCTTTTACTTAGCTTATAATCGCTTTTGAGAGCATTATCATCTAAATAATCTTTAGATAGATATTCAACTCCATTTTTTACATTATCAAACTGTAATTGATAATCCTCTAAAGTTTCAGAGAATATATTTACAGTTATAAAAATTAAAATTATTACAAAGTTTTTATTCATATTTATTTCTTCTTGTTTTTATTGATATTACCTGCTGTCAATTCTTTTGCAATACCTGCTTTAAAGACAATATCAGGCTTATCAGTGATGTTATTAAAATATCCACCCTTTTCTTTTAGTTCTACACTGATTGTGGCAACCGTACCTTCTTGTATATGAAAAGAACGATTTGCTTTTATTTGAAATTGGTAGCCTTTTGCATAATTAAATAAACCCAATTCACTTATTTCTAGTTTTACAACAACAGAAAGCATATGAATACCAGGAACAACAACTTTATCATATAATATTTTTTCTTTTAATTTTGTAAGATTACCATCAATATCTACAAAAGTCCAAAGTTGTTCTCCATCTAGATAATACATAATAGATTTTACATTAAAATGAGAGAATTTATTTACATGCTTTATTATTAATTTAGCAGATTGAATTGATTTACCGCTAATTAATGTTTCTTGTAGAGTTGATAATCTAGCTTTGGAACGAAATATCTTTTCTTTTAAAATATTAACATCTGTTTCTAAGCCTTTTAATTTAATTTCAAATTCTTGTTCGGTTAGCTCAGAAACCGTTTTTTTATTTTTAGGTAATAGCTCTTTGTTTTCAGCTTTTGTTCTATTCTTTTTAGCTATTGGTTCTTTAATTTTTGCATTATCTTTAATATTACTCACTTCTTTGGTTTGAGATAAAGCAATTATACTTATAAAAAACAGGCCTATAATAAATAATTTTTTCATATAATTCCCAAAAATATAATCTATAAAATATCAAATGAGAGTTTAAAAGTCAAATTAAATCTAAATAACATTAAAACTCTGTTACTTTTCGGCATATTTAAAATATAAATAAACACATATCTTACTTAAACTTATTCTTTACCTATAACTAAAGAATTATTAGCAGGTATTGTAAGGTTTCCATTAAAATCTATAACCTCACCCGTAAAAGCATTCCTAAATGAACCAATTACATCATTACATGTAACATTAACAGCACTACTTCCTTTATTTATACCAATAATTACAATATCATCATCATAAGTCATTTTATAAACCCAGTAATCATTATCTATAGCACAAGTAGTTCTTGTTCCTCTTCTTGTTGCACTATGTTTTACTCTAAAAAGGCCTAGTTTTTGTAAATGAGTCCTTGTTTCAATTTCATTATTATCAGTTAAATCAAATCTCATAAATCTTCTGTTATCAGGGTCTGTTCCACCAGGCATTCCAAATTCATCACCTTGATAAATTAATGGGATTCTTGGAGATGTCATTAAAATAGTTTGAGCCAACTGTAATAATTTGTAATTACCATTAGCTTCATTTAAAGCTCTCATCACATCGTGATTACCTAGAAAATTAGACATTAAAGCACCATTCCATTTGTCTGTATAAAAAGTATCATTCCATTCAGTAAAAGATTTTAAATCATTTAGATTACCATTATGTAAAACAGTATCTCTGATTGTAAAATAAAAACCAAATTCAAATTGACCAAATAATTTATCATCACCAACAAATGAATTTAAAAAATCTGCATTTCCATCAAAAGTTTCTCCTATTGTGTAAAAATCATAACCAGTTGTTTGTATTTGTTCTTTAATTCTTTGTCTGATAGTTGTTGTGAAATCCATCACCATATGCTTAACAGCATCAAGCCTATAACCATCAAAATCATATTCTTGAATAATCCACATTGCATGATCCATTACCAAATTCATTAAAATTGGATTACTATAATTGAAGTCTGGTAAATAATTTGTAAACCAACAGGTTATAGGTTGATCCCAGCCACAGACATAAGGATTATTTAAATTATGAAAATATGATGCAATATTTGCCCAAGGACTTACTGAACCTGTTGCTGTAGTATTATCCGTAACTGCGAAAACATGATTTGCAACAAAATCAGCTAAAACTCTTATTCCATGAGTATGTGCAACTCTGATTAATTGTTTTAATTCTTCTTCTGTTCCAAAATGAGGGTCTATTGGAGAATCAATTCCATCCAGATGGTTAGTATCTGTCCAGCCTGTTGCAATTGGCCAATAAGAATGATATGCAGAGTACCATTTTCCATCACTAACCCCTATTCCCTTACCATCGGTATTTAAAATCGGAGAAGAAATCCATAAAACATTAACTCCCATATTTTCAAAATAACCAGATTCTATTTTTGCAATAATTCCTGCAAAATCTCCACCTTGCCAGTTTTTATCAGTATCTACGCCCACAACAGGAGCATCATTTGTAGCATCAGCATTATTAAATCTGTCTGTCATAATTTGATAGATAAAAGCATCTTTCCATTTAAAGGGATGATCTTCTATCCAAATAGGAACATAAACAGCTTGGTTGTTTAAACCATTTGTATCTGTAACTCTAAAAAGATATGTATATTTTCCATTAGCTAGATTATCAGCAGAAATTGAGAAAGTTTTTGTTGCTTCGTTATAATTTGAACTCAAGTCAACTTCTTCACCATTAAGGTAAAATTTACTTTTTGTAAAGTCTATATCTGCATTACCTGTATAAGTAACAGAAAAGCTATAAGATTTACCATTAATATTTAAATCATTATTGTATTTTAGTTCTTTTGCTTTTTGATTTTCATCAATTATGGTAGCTGTTCCATAACTTATGTCGGAAGAATTAATTATATCTGGAGTTGGAAGTGCATCACAGTATCTCCATGTGTTTCCATTATCAATAGAAAATCTAAAAATAAATTTAAAGCTTCCTATTTTATCTGATGGAAAATCAACCATGTATTCGTGGTTATTACCGTAATCACCTTTACCTGCAACGTTAAAACTTGCATCTACCCATGTTAATTGATTATAGTTGACAGGATATTTTATATCTTTACTAGTATAACCAAGTTGTGCTTTTATAAAAGATTGTTCGTGATTTACATTAGTTACATTTTCTTCATAAATTTGAGCATATATTTTGGAATTCTCTCCAATATAGCCTTTTAGTATATTAATAGGGTTTGCAACATTGCTTCCAGTAGGTCCACCATACCAGTTTATTCCACACCAATCAGCAAGGCTATCTAGTGAAGGATTACAACCAGCAATTCCATTTGGGGTGTAGCCATCATTACAATTACAAGAGGCAACTAAACCAACAGAAGTACATGTTCCATTATTACCACAAGTTATTCCACTACAAGGGTCAGCAACGCATTTATGAGCATCATCTTCTAGATTACAAATAGGTGTTGCTAATATGCCACAATCTGCATTTGAATTGCAAAAACCTGATTTTAATTCACATTTTCCATTTTCACTATTACATTGCTCCCAATTATTACAACTGACTCCTAAACATTTATCTGTTATTTCATCAGCAACACACTTTAAGCCTTCATCATGGAAACCTGTTGGGCATTCACAAGTTGTAGCTCCATAACCATAGCCTTCATTTTTGCATGTTCCACCATTACCACAGTTTACATTATCACATGGGTTAATATTTGTTCCTGTGCAGTTATGGTTTTCATCACAAGTACCATTATTACAGTCATCATCTTTATTGCAATAGCCATCTCTTAAAACACATGCTTCAGCAACACATTTCTCCCATGAATCACAAGCAGGTTCACAGCCAGTATTGTTTGGTAAACAAGCTAAGTCCCCATCTTGATGATACCCTATATCACAATTACAAACAGCTCTACCTGTTGAATCATCACATTTTCCATGGTTACTGCATTTAACACTAGAGCATAAATTACTTCCTTCAGTATCATCACAAGAGATAAAAATAAAGCTACTAGCAATAAGGATAAATATTAGATATAGACTTTTCATTTAAGAACTCCCAACTAATTCAAAAATGATTTTACATGTATTTTAAATAATAGTCAAGATTATTGGATATCAATTCTGATAAATTGTAACTATTCAGGCTAAATTTTATTAAAAAATAAAAAATTAGCCTGAATAGTTACAAATTTTAACCAGTAATCATTAATTCTTCTATTATTTTTCCAAATAGAAACATAAAAATAGTTATTTTTATTCAATGAAAATCCAGCACTATTTGATGTTTTGTTTTTATTTTTATTATTGCAAGAAGTTAATGACAGCAGAATTATTATTAACAAGATATTATTTATGAGTTTTTTCTTTCTAATATTCGGCATACCATACCCCTATTGGTTCGTCTCGTAAACCCTTAGAACAACTTAATGAATTTTTAAAA